>JAFTEU010000092.1 GCA_017453505.1 Muribaculaceae bacterium | reverse complement strand
GGGACATGGAGCGCCGAATCATCCGCACACCGCTCGACACCGACATCACCTTTAGCGACGATCCGTTGAGGATGATGCGTGCCGTGCGGTTTGCCACCCAGTTGGGCTTTGACATCTACCCCGACACTTTTGAGGCCATACGTCGCAATGCCAAGCGCATCAACATCATCACCCGTGAACGCATCGCCGAGGAGCTGATGAAAATCATGCGCAGCGCCCAGCCGTCACGTGGCTGGCGACTGCTCGACCAGTGCGGGCTGCTGCCGCTCATTTTCCCCGAACTGGCAGCGCTCAAGGGGGTAGAGACGGTCAATGGCCGCGGACACAAGGACAACTTCATGCACACCCTCCAGGTGCTCGACAACGTGGCCGCAGCCAGCGGTGACGTGTGGTTGCGCTGGGCTGCATTGCTGCACGACGTGGGCAAGGCTCGCACCAAGCGCTGGGACCCGCAACAGGGTTGGACTTTCCATAACCACAATTTTATTGGCGAGAAGATGGTGCCCAAGATTTTTGCCAAGATGCGCCTGCCGCTTAACGAGCACATGAAGTATGTCAAGAAACTCGTCGGACTGCACATGCGCCCCATTGCACTAGTCGAGGACGAGGTGACCGATAGCGCCGTGCGCCGCCTGCTGTTTGATGCTGGTGACGACATCGACGACCTGATGACCCTATGCAAAGCCGACATCACCAGCAAGAACCAGAACAAGGTGCAGCGCTTCCGCGAGAATTTTGACCTTGTGAAGCAGAAACTGGTGGATATCGAGGAAAAGGACCGCGTTCGCAACTTCCAACCGCCCGTCGATGGCGAGGAAATCATGACGACCTTCGGTCTCGCGCCCTCACGTCCTGTGGGCTACATCAAGGATGCCATCAAGGATGCCATACTCGATGGAGTGATCACCAACGACTATGCCTCGGCCTACCGCCTCATGCTCGACAAGGCCGCCGAACTGGGCATCTCCCATGCCCACGAGGACCACCTGTGCCATACCACGATGCAAACGCCTGTAGGCACATTATATATCAGTGCCACGACCAAGGGAATCGCCATGATTGGTTGGGATGAGGCCGAAATAGAAAAAATTGCCAAGAAACTGAAATTGCAACCGATAGAAGCCTCCACTCCCCTACTCTCGCAATGCATCCAGCAACTCGGCGAGTACTTTGCCGGAACGCGCCGCGACTTCTCGTTGCCACTAGACGTCCATGGAACCGAGTTCCAAATGAAGGCCTGGGCCCAGTTGCAGCAGATTCCTTACGGCGAGACCATCTCCTACGGCCAGCAGGCCACCCGCATGGGCAATCCCAAGGGCAGCCGCGCCGTCGCTCAGGCCAATCAAAACAACCCCGTGTGCATCGTCATCCCCTGCCACCGCGTCATCAACCAGGACGGCACCCTAGGCGGCTACACCCCTGGCCCCGACAAGAAACAATACCTCCTCGCCCTGGAATCCCAAGGCAAGTAGTAAGAAAAGCAAGGCAGCAGCAAGTGTCCTGTACGGCGAGCAGCATGCTCGTCCATTACCCGTCAGCAATCAAGGCCGCCAGCGCATTCAACTGCAAGCACTGTTCACGTGTGATTCTGCGTCGTTCATTGTGGTGTTCCCACGGCGACACAAGCAGCAACCGCCCCTCAGCACAAGCATCAAACTGCCGCCCATGCGGCTTCGCCAGCGGTGAGAACCCGTTTTCAAGCAACACGATTTGAGGAAACCCCGCTTCAAACACCCGCTTCATCACGACCTTCTCGCCATGACTGATGCACGGCGACACGATAACAGCCCCACCAGCCGCTCGCTCAAGCACATGGTCGCCCAAGACCGCAATCTCATCTTCGCTCATGTGACGAGAGCATTGCACCTGCACCTTATCGGGCACATCCAGCAAGAACCGATTACCCATAATATCAACCGTCCATTGCCCGATGGTTATCCCTCGCCTAGCAGTAAACCAATCCTGGTGGTGGCGCTTCACCCACAATCGGCGCGGATTGTCCTTCAAGTAATTGATCCAGCGGTCAAGTTGACCAGCATTACGCAAAATGCGGTCGTTAAAGCCTGTCTCCCAGAGCACCAACTTGTCACGAGACTCTGTCTCGCCATACGTTAACATATCACGCATCACAGCTGTGCAACGGGCCTTGAAATAACTCACCACATGTCCAAGCGGCCTAGGCAACCGCTCTTTCACATAGAGAATGCCATGCACATGATCAGGCATAACCTGTAACCACAGCGGTTCAACTTGCGGAAATATCTCCGGCAGATGCTGCCACTGCCGTTTAACCTCAATGCCCAAGGTACTCGTCTCCACCCAATGGCGCTCATGCATCCCATCTACATTCCTCAAAGTACCCAATAATGGCCGCCTGCCAGCGACACTGATTGTCACCATATACATGCACACGCCGCAATAGTCATGCCCACCCTTGCGACGTTTCATCGACGGCACAGCCTTCCCGCCATGCTCTTCAACCCATCTCTTGCGACTTTCTCCACGTTTATCCATACCCCAAAATTACAATAATCCCCACACACTCCCAACATTATCCTGAAAAAAGATTCCCCACCCAAGTATGTCAAAGTACGGCGATCAGCAAGCTCGCCCAGATAAAGGGCAGAAGCCATCTCCTGCCTCCAACAAGAAACAATACCCCTATTGAAGCTAGAACATTTTCGACAAATTAAATTAGCGGTTTTAGTCTTTGTCGTAGTAGTGGTAGTGCTTGTTGCGGTAGGCTGAGTTGCCAGCATTGCGTTGCATCTGGTAGTAGAGGTTGTTGCAGTAGTAGAGCCAGGTCTCGCTGCACTCGACGTAGAAGTCGCGCTCGCTCACCTTGCCTGCCTTGCGGTACTTTTCCCACAAGGGGTAGTATCGCTGCATGATGGCGTCGCGAAAGTCGGTCTGTACCGTATTGAAGCGTGAGCGGTTGATCTCGTTAATGGACGAGTCGCGATAAGCAGCCAGCATTCGGTTGAAAATGGGCTGGGCAATGGCCTGTAACTCGTTGCGAAGCGCCAGGATGTCCTTATTGGCAGATTTGCTTATCGACGGGGGTATTGAAGGCGTTGTGGTTGTTTTAGCAGGCTGCTTGGGTTTCTCGGTCACCGTTGGTTTAGATGTCGTTGACGGAATGCGCACTTCGGCCTTGGGAGCTGAAGGGGCGGGAAGCACCTGTGGTTTGGATTGTGGCACGCTGACCAAGTCGGGACGAGCCTCGGTCCCGTGAGGCTGATCATTGTCTTGCTTCACCATGGGTTGCCCACCACTTGCAGCCTGCTCTGTCACGGGTGGAGTGGGATAATTAGGAGTAGCGGATTGCTGCATGGCTTCGGGCAAGCGCTCGGCCATTGACGGCTGCCCTTCTTGTATCACTTGTGGAGCAGACTCGGCTCTCATCGTGCCAGTGTCAGCAGATTGACCAATCGTTGCTTCTAGTTCGTTATCCTCAGAATAGACCGATTCTGGGCGTTGATATATATAAGGCCACACTGATAACCAACGGTACTAACAGCAGGAGCCATAGCCAGCGACGAGACACATGGCGGCGGTCGAGTTGATGGGTTATGTCACTGGCCGAGTTGTAACGCTGACCCTTATCAGCGCGGATGCAACGGTCAATGATGTCATGATAGAAAGAAGCACACGGTAAGGTCTGGAGGATGCGCCCGATGGCGTAGATGTCGGTGCGGGCATCGATGTCATTGGAGCCGTCAAGTTGCTCGGGAGCCGCAAAACTGTCGGTGCGTCCTATCGTGTCGGTATAGGTATCGGTATAACAGTAGCCCAGGTCGATGAGCTTAACATCATGGCCAATGCGGGTAATCAAGATATTATCGGGCTTGAGGTCGAGATGGATGACCTGATGGGAATGCAGATACCCAACGACATCCACCAACTGACGCACGAAGCGGTCGGCATTCTTGCGGTTCTTGAAGAAATCGGGATCACTTGCAGTGAACTCGCTCAAAGTCTCGCCATCAACGTAGTCCATGAGGATGCCATCATCGCTCTTGCTGATGTAACGCACCAAATGAGGATGCTCGAGACGATAGCCCGTCTCAAATTCCTTGTTCAGCGCAGCCACGTGGCGCGGGTCGGACTGCAATTCGGATTTGAGCCGCTTGAGGAAATGCAGCTTGCCATAGAGCTTGACACGATAACACTGGCAGGTGGATCCGCCCAAGGGCAGCAATTCGGCATCAGGGAAAGCATCCTGCCTGAGCCCTGTGAATGTTGAAGTCTCCATCATGGCAGGATGTGGTAGGTAATGCCATAGGGATCACCGGCTGTAAAAGCTCCTAGCGACCGGCCATTGCGGACAACCTCGCTTACCAATAACGGATACTGGTGGATAATGTGCGTCAAGGTCAATTGATCACCCGTCTGCAACTTGCCGTTGACGCTGTCAACTACGGTGAAATGGTAATCGCCGAGGTACTCGAGAGTGAGCACACGGTTAGGATGATAAGAGATGCGGACTCGCTTACCCACTTCCAGCTCCCGCACCATGATTTCCTTGCGTTTGCCGGGAATAAAGTCTGAAGTAACCATCATCTCGCTCCTATTCACCAGAGCATCCCAGGTGGCGCTACCCAGATAACGCGCGATGATGTCGAGAGTGGTCTGACGCGGCTCACGCTCATCGTCGATGAAACCCAGCAGGCGCTTGATCGTGTTCACACCAATGTGCTCACCCGTCACCGACTCGATGTCGAGCGCCACAAACTCACAATCGGCAGAGCGCGTTATAGCACGGCCGCAATGCTTCTCAATCAGCTTGAAGATGTGTTGGGAAAGAACCATATCACTTGCCTGGTGTACCCTTGGGATCGACGCGGAAGGTGACAGTGCGGTTATAGACATAGTTGGCAAGCGTATAGGCTACCATGGCAACGACCATGACAATATTCTGGCCTGCCTTCTGCATCGGGAAGAACGGAATAATATCATCAGGGAGGCTTTTCCAGCCAAGGCCTTCCAGGAGAATCCAGCTCACGCAGAGCTGCAAGGCCAAGCACAAGAGGAAACCACAGACAAAGAGCAAGAGCTCACGCTTGAAGTTGTTCTTGGTCTTGAACACCCAGTTGCGGTTCCACAGAAAACTGTTAATGACACCGAAGATGTAGCCAACTACATTGGAGATACCGTAGGAAAGTTCCAACTTGGTGTTGAGGATATAGAAGACGACCAACGTGATCAGCGTGTTCAACACGCCAATCACTCCATACTTAAGCAGTTGTATGCCCGTCTCGCGGGCTTCGGCTTTATCGATCTTCATGATAACAGTTTTTAGCGTGGCAAAATTAGGTATTTTTAACGAAACATCCAAAAAAAAATCAAATTACCGCCTACAAGGACTAGCAATGATACCCAAATTAACCAATCCACGCAGTGTATCGCAGTTGTCCATAGCCTGCCACACGACCAGCGAGCGAGCGCTTGCCGGGGAAGCGGATTGAATGAGCTTCACTTGGGTCTGATATAAGGTACCGAATCCCCCACCCGTCCAATTGCCATACTCATCGGCTAAGTCCATGTCGATGGTATTCCTGGTGACCGTAGAGTCTTCTGCAATGATATCGACCATCATCGTGAGATTGCGGTAAGGATAAGCATTGTCATGACGGACGGCTAGAGTTAATGTATAGTTCATTGTCGAGTCGTCATACTCGGGGGTGAAGGTCAGTGGCATCGTCCGCTGCCAGCCGGCAACAGGCAAGTTGACAAAACGGGCATGAGCTATCAGGGGCTTGCGATGGCATGCGGTCAAGATGAACATGACGGCGACGGTGGCTAATGCCACCGTCACCGCATGATTTGACAAGAAACGCCCTGGGCGTTTACTCGTTATTGCCATTGTTATTAGATTTGCCCTGCGCATTGTTGCCGTTATTGGACGAGGCATTTCCCTCCTTGTGAGGCTTGAATGTCTTAACGGGACGCGACGGCTTATCCTGCCGGCGAGGTTTATCACCACGAGGCTGACGCTCCCCCTGCCCTACTTCCTGCTGGGGACGTTTAGGCTTGGGTGGGCGCTGCTTGCGTTCGGGCTTTACGTTGCCATTATTAGAACCCTCAGCCTGTTTTTCTCCCTTGAGGGGTTTATCGGCCTTGTCCTGGGTATAATTATTGGCCGCAGACTTGTCACCTCCGCTTTTTTTCTTCTTTTTCTTTTTCTTCTTGTCAAAGCGGTTGATGGCATCCTGGTTGAGCAGGTCACCAAAAGGAGATTTTGTCTTGCCTGCATCATCGTCAGCCTTGAGGCTATCGGGCTTGACACCATTCTTGTTAAGTGCGATCACTTCAAAAGCCTGAGCGGCTGTTAGTGTTACCGTATTCACTGGCGCATTGCGCTCGGTGGAATAGATGATTTCCCGCTTCAATGCATCGGCCTTGAAGTAATAATAGGTGGCATCCTTCGTTTCAAGGTGCACATCCTTGGGAGGAAGTTGGCGGATTGCCTCAACATAGGTGTTGACCTCAAAGTTGATACAACACTTCAGCTTCGCACACTGGCCGGCAAGGTTCTGCGGGTTCAATGAGATGTCCTGGAAACGCGCAGCGCTGGTGGCTACCGACACAAATCCAGACATCCACGTGGCACAGCACAAGGGGCGGCCACAAGGACCGATGCCGCCAATGCGGCCGGCCTCCTGACGGGCTCCGATCTGCTTCATCTCGACACGGATCTTGAATACGTCGGCCAGCACCTTGATCAACTGGCGGAAATCCACGCGTTCATCAGCAATATAGTAAAAGATAGCCTTGTTGCCATCACCCTGATACTCGACATCGCCAATCTTCATCTTCAATCCCAGGTCCACAGCGATCTTGCGCGAACGGATCATCGTGTCCTCCTCGCGGGCTTTAGCCTGCTCATAGCGCTCCATGTCGGCAGGCTTGGCCTTGCGGAATACCCGCAAGAACTCGGTATCCTTGCGCAGGTTGACACGTTTAATCTGGTTCTTGACCAGACGTCCAGTGAGTCCCACGCGGCCGATGTCATGGCCAGGGTTGGCCTCGACAGCGACCCAGTCACCACGCTTGAGCGGAATGTGGGTGCTATTGCGGTAGAAGCCGCGGCGCGTGTTCTTGAACAGAACCTCGACAAGTTCATAGTCATTGTCGGGCACATCCTCCAGCCAGTTGGTACTGGTGAGGTTGCATCGTCCCACGTCGCCACTGCAACAATTGCCGCTACATGCCCCTGCGTCACACTTCACACAAGAAGCCTCGACCTCCTGGGGCACATTCACTTGCAAATTCTTTTTCTCGTCCATTGCTATACGCAATCGTTATTTAGCGTAGCTCACGGCACGAGTCTCACGGATCACGGTGATGCGCACCTGTCCGGGGTAAGTCATCTCGTCCTGAATCTTCTGAGCGATCTCATTGGAGAGCTTCTCGGTCTCGGCATCACTGATCTTGTCGGCACCCACGATAACGCGCAGCTCACGTCCTGCCTGAATTGCGTAGGTCTTGACTACACCAGGATAAGACAAAGCCAGGTGCTCAAGGTCATTAAGGCGCTTAATATAAGCCTCGACAATCTCACGACGGGCACCAGGACGGGCACCGCTGATGGCATCACACACTTGCACGATGGGAGCATACAAGCTGGTGGCTTCCTCCTCGTCGTGGTGAGCACCGATAGCGTTACAGATGTCGGCTTTCTCCTTGTATTTCTCGGCCAACTTCATACCCAGTTGTGCGTGCGGCAATTCGGGCTCATCATCGGGAACCTTGCCAATATCATGCAACAGGCCGGCACGACGGGCCTTCTTGGGGTTCAAGCCCAACTCACTTGCCATAATGGCACACAGGTTGGCTGTCTCACGAGAATGCTGCAACAAGTTCTGGCCATAGCTGGAACGGTATTTCATCTTACCGATGAGTCGGATAAGCTCAGGATGCAGGCCATGAATACCCATGTCAATAGCAGTGCGTTTACCGGTCTCGATGACTTCTTCCTCGACCTGGCGGCGAACCTTAGCTACAACTTCCTCAATGCGTGCAGGATGGATACGGCCGTCACTGACCAGTTGGTGAAGTGCCAGACGAGCGATCTCACGGCGCACTGGGTCAAAGCCCGACAGCACGATCGCCTCGGGAGTGTCGTCCACGACAATCTCGACACCGGTTGCGGCCTCCAGGGCGCGGATGTTGCGGCCTTCACGACCGATGATGCGACCCTTGATCTCGTCATTATCGATATGGAATACCGTAACTGCATTCTCGATTGCGGTCTCGGTTGCGACGCGCTGGATCGTCTCAATGATGATGCGCTTAGCCTCCTTGTTGGCAGTCATCTTGGCATCATCCATGATATCGTTGATATAGCTGGCAGCATTGGTCTTGGCCTCGTCCTTGAGCGACTCGATCAGTTTTTCCTTAGCCTCCTCAGCCGAGAGTCCACTCACATGTTCCAGAGTGTCGCGCACACTCTTCTCCATCCGATCGACCTCCTTCTTGCGGTCCTCGAGCATAGCCATCTGGTTGTCAACATTCACCTTGAGGTTCTCCACCTCGTTACTACGCTTCTTGAGCTCGCCCTGTTGCTGGTTGAGGGACATCTCGCGTTGCTTGAGCTTGGCCTCACTGGTTTGGACCTTCGTCAAGCGGGCATTAGCCTCCTTCTCGGCATCACTCTTGATTGACATTCCAATCTCCTTGCCTTTCATTACCTCATTGTTCTTGAGCACCTCGGCTTCAAGACGGGCTTTCTCAATAATCTCGTTAGCATGCGATTTAGCGTTCTTGCGAGAGAAGTACAACGCTACTCCACAGCCAATTGCCATCGCCAGGATGGCTACAATAACATTAATTATTATGTTCATCTCAATTGATAAAATATTAAACAATAGCGCCACAAGCGGTACAATGAACATATCACTGCTATCCAGCGACATGTGTCGTTATCCCTCAAGTGGTGCAGGAACCTAATTCTAAAACAATATGTCATGATTGTGCCCTCGCAATAACGAGGAAACACAATTATCAAGCCTCTTCGCCCAACAGGGTGTCGAGTTGATTGTCCAAATCAGTCAGGAACTCATTGACCTGCCGGTTTTCACCGTAAGCCTCCAGATAGAGGCGTGCAAACTGGAAAGCAACTCGGGCCAGCACATCCCTCGATGTGCCATTAAAGCGGTTCATCCACTTGCTCCACAGCGTGTTGACAAGTTCTTCCGCCTTGCGATAATTCTCTTCCTCGCCCGGATTGATGCTCAGGGCAATCGGTGTAGAGGTATCAGCGAGTTCAATCCATATTTTTTCTTTATTATTGTCGGCCATAACGCAGGAGAGTCGGGTTAAGCGTTCAATTGTTTGATGCAACGGTCAATGTCCCGCACCATTTTGGCGACCTGCTTCTTGTATAGGGCAACCACTTTAGGGTTGTTGGGAATGGAATGGGAAACGCGCATGAACTCGTTGTCGATTTTCAGCTGATTCAATTCCTTCTCCAGCTGTGCGATTTCCAGTTCTTGACGCTCTACTGTCCGTTTCAATTCCTTTCTTTCGGCAAGGAGCGCAAGATAGCGCTTGCGCAAGGTCACCACCTTGAGCGACAAACTTTCGATTCTATCTTTAAGCTCCATAGAAGGCATGTCACCAATTTTTCTGCAAAATTACTATTTTTTTCTTTTTCTGACATCAATCACTGTAATTATTTTGTGGTTTTTATTCAAATTGGTGACATTTTGCAATTCCACAATCGTCTAACCATCTAATAATAAACCGATTGGAATTCATTGAAAATAATTTTCAAAAAAAATTCCACAAAAAAATTTGCCAGTTCCAAAAATGGCATTACATTTGCATCCGCAAATCGGGGCATTAGCTCATCTGGTAGAGCGCAACACTGGCAGTGTTGAGGTAAGCGGTTCGAGTCCGCTATGCTCCACAATAGATTTTATAAGTGGCTGTTTTTCAGTCACTTATTTTTGTTTCTACTCGGTGCTTCCCCCCAATGTTAAATCGTGACGTTAAGGATTGATTCCAGGCGCGCTAACGATGATTGCCGATGTTGCCTGATCACGCTCACGTCGATTGAGGCCATCATTGGTGCGATGCTGTTGCCCTTCAAATAGATTTTGTTGGCTCGCTTGAAGAGGGTCTGCATCTTTTGGTATCCAGTTCCACCTGTCAACGGAATGGGTGCCTTCTTCATATCTTCACGCAAAATACTCGTTCAACATCTCATCATCGGCCTCGGCATCAAGCATCATGTCAAACAAGTATTCACCGATGGATACTTCCTCGGCTGACGCCTGACGCAACACCTTATTCACCTTGCTGGGCTTGATGGCCTTGAATTCAGCAATACCTGAATGTGTGGGCAAGCCCAACTGGATATTGCCCGGCGACAGATACTTGACCCTAAATTCCGCAGCACTTTAATTCAACTGTCTCTATAATATCCTGAGCAACAAAAAGTTGCCCAGGATTTTG
>JAFTEU010000091.1 GCA_017453505.1 Muribaculaceae bacterium | reverse complement strand
TTGTTAAACAATCGTTGAAAGTGCCACGTGCTGCCGCTGGTCACCTGTCACAATTGAGGCATGCGGCCAAAAAAAAGAATCACATCAAGGACCGTCGCAATGACTTTTTTCACTACATTTGTAGTCGATATATACAACGACACTTGTATCATGAGCCTATTGTCAAACCCTATCGTGAAAATGGCTATCATCAGCGACCTGCACGTGATGGCTCCCCAACTGATTGTCAAGGACGGCGATGCGATGGAAGAGTACCTGTCGCGGGACCGAAAGATGCTGCGCGAGAGTGCCGAGATACTGGACACCCTGGTCCACGACATCATCCAGCAGAAGCCTCACCTCGTGCTGGTGACGGGCGACCTGACCAAGGACGGCGAGCGCGTGAGCCACGAGCTGGTGGCCACCAAGCTCTACCAGCTACTGGATGCCGGCATTGAGGTACTTGTCGTTCCTGGCAACCATGACATCAACAACCCCGATGCCAAAGTGTTTGACGGTGAACAGACCCACTACACCGACACCATCAGCCGTAACGAGTTTGCCGAAATCTACCACGATATGGGCTATGATGGCCAGTCACAACGCAACGACGAGACGCTGAGTTATCGCCGTGACGTGAACGACAGGCTCACAATACTGGCCATCGATGCATGCATGGACAGGCTCAACACCTTTGTTTCACGCGGCGATGCCGCCGACCACACCAAGGCCAGCGGCAGCCTGGCTGCCTCGACCCAGCAATGGCTCGTGGAGCAGGCGCGCGAGGCCACATCCAGCGGCAGGCATGTCATCGCCATGATGCACCATCACCTGGTGCCACACTTCCACATGGAGGAAACGCTGGCAGCCCCCTATATGGTCGACGAGTCAGGACAATTGTGCCACCAGCTCATTGATGCCGGCGTGCACGTGATCTTCACCGGCCACCTTCACATCAGTGACATCAGCCAGACGACGCACCGCTCGGGAGAGATGGTCGAGATAGCGACCGCGGCAGCTGTGGGCTATCCGTGCCAGTGGCGCATGGCCACCTGCAACACAGCGGCCGGCAAGATGCAGCTGCGCACCATCACACTGCACAGCCTGCCGTCGGACCCCGAGTTTACCGAACGGGCCCGCGAGGTGTTCAAGAACTGCATCCCCACAATGACACGCGGCGTTCTCACCCGCTACTGGTCAGACATCAGCCAGGCCATCGACAACTACCGCCACAAGCATCCACACATCATGCGTTACATTACCCTGCCCGACACGCCCGAAGGCATCGCCAAGCTGCTGCTCGCCCCCCTGCAAGAGCCAGTGACCCAAGCCTACATCGCCTTTGCCGAGGGAAACGAGGGCGGGCAGGACAACAGCAGGCTCATCGAGCAACTCGTCAAGGGGGTGGACAAAGTCGTCGACCAGACCGTCGGAGGCATCCTCAAGCCGCTGGCCAAGGCAGCGCTGCACCTGCGCATCTACCGCACGTTCAAGCTCGTGCTGCGCAGCATTCTCGAGGACCGCAACGACATCGGCACCAACCACGAGGCCATCATCAATGACCACACCGCAATCATCAAACTATAGGCTCCAGCACCGGCAAGAACTAGTAACTATTCAGCCAAAACGTCTGATCACAAAATCACGCTAAGCCGCTAAGTCGCTAAGCAAAGTTGACATAAACGTCAAGAAATCAACTAAATATACAGATGTATATATAGAAAGTTTTTAATATTAAGGATTTTATCATTTGTCATCTACAAGAATTCGGGAATTACATATCAGTGTCAAGACATCAATGAATGCCTGGAGAATATAATGTAAGCACCTTATAAATAATATCTTGGCGGCTTGGCGGCTTAGCGTGAGATTGAGTCGCAGAATAGTTACAAGAACTAAGGCGGCTGCAATTTTTCACAAAATCACAGCCGCAGAATCTTTAGAGTATGAGAAAATTTACTAATATTAAGTCTAACCTTTTTACACTGCAAATATAACATATTTTTTACAATTACAAGCAAAATGAGCAAAAAACTTTTATTTTAACGCATAAGTAACGCATAAAGTTACACTATTCAACTGAATTTGCGGCATTTTATGGCACAAGCCACACACGAGTCAACGAAAAAATCACCAGCAGACCAAGCGCAGACCACTTACCGACACGAATTAACTGATAACTATAAAAGCAAAAAAACTAGCGATAATCTAAAAATATAAAAAATATAGCTACTTTTAAAGATTTTTTCTTTACAAATGACTAAAATCTCTACTGAAATAAATAGTTTTGATATCATTTTGCCTAAATTTCTGCTATTTTGTTTGGTTTGATAGGTTTTACTATTTATTTTTGCAATTATGTTATAATTAGCATCTTATCAAAAATCGTGATATTATGAGTGCCCCCAAGATTGAACTGACTTCCCGAGAGAGGGAAGTACTCGAATTGCTGTCAACAGGGTATAACAGCAAGGAAATCGGAGAAAAAATCTTTGTCTCCTCTAACACTGTGGAGTATCACCGCAAGCAATTATTGCGTAAAACCAACTCCCGCAATGTTGCTGAGCTGATCGGTAAGGCTTACCGCACAGGATTGTTGAAAATCAACGACTAGCAATCGATACCCTATCATTTAAGGCTATGTGTCTTGAGCATAGCCTATTTTTTCATTCACAAGACGAACAAGCATCGCGCCCGCACATCCATTTCTGGTTGCGGGCGCGATTGTGATTACTGCATTGATTCATCGCCAGCAGGTGGCTAGAACCATCGCCTCAAGTGCGCGGAGATCACTTCTTCTCCTTGAGCAGGTCGCGGATTTCACCGAGCAGCTCTTCCTGGGTGGGACCAGCAGGAGCCTCGGGCTCTTCCTTCTTGGGCATGAGCTTGTTCATGGCCTTGATCATCAAGAAGATGCACAGGGCGATAATCAGGAAGTCGATAATGTTCTGGATGAAGGCACCATACTTGAGGACAGCACCAGTAGCCTCGGCAGCAACACCAGCGTTGGCGGCTACAGCACCGGCCGCATCGGAAACGGCCTCAACAGCACCCTCGGCACCAACTGCCGAAGCGGCTTCACCCACCATTTCAGATACGGGAGGCAAGTGATACTCCAGGCCAGAGAGGTCGATACCACCGGTCAACAGGCCGATAGCGGGCATCAACACGTCATCAACAAGAGAAGTAACAATCTTGCCGAATGCACCGCCGATGATAACACCGACAGCCATGTCCATCACGTTGCCCTTCATGGCAAACTCCTTAAATTCTTTTACAAAACCCATAATTTTTCAGTTTTAAAAAATTAATATTAAGTCTTAATAAATTATTAAACTATCTTAATTGAGACACCTCGACGAGCATTTTGCCACACAAAGTCAACATGAAAACAATATTTTTGCTAACTTTGCAGTCGCATAGGCGACTGCTCGTGAGCTAACGTCAATGCAAAGGTAATAAAAAATTAAAATTAAAGTTATATATCTGCATTATTTATTAAAAATTCATTAAAAAAAGCATTATGGAGAAAATTAAAATCGGTATTAATGGATTCGGACGTATTGGCCGTTTTGTATTCCGTTCAGCTTTTGAACCCGAGAATGTAAACGACATCGAGGTAGTAGGTATCAATGACCTGCTCGACGTTGATTACATGGCCTATATGCTCAAGTATGACACCATGCATGGCCGCTTCAACGGCACAGTTGACTATGACCTGGAGAAGAAGGAGCTCATCGTCAATGGTCAGCACATCCGCATCTTCGCTGAGAAGGACGCCGAGAACATCGCTTGGGGTGAGATTGGTGCCGAGTATATCGTTGAATCCACCGGTTTCTATCTGACCATGGACCGCGCCGAGAAGCACCTCAAGGCTGGTGCCAAGTACGTGGTTCTGTCTGCTCCCAGCAAGAAGGGTGATGACGGTCGCCAGGCAGACATGTTCGTCTGCGGCGTGAACACCGACAAGTATGCCGGCCAGACCATCGTCAGCAACGCCAGCTGCACTACCAACTGCCTTGCTCCCATTGCCAAGGTGCTGAACGACAACTTCGGCATCGAGAGCGGTCTGATGACCACCGTTCACTCGGTAACCGCTACCCAGCGCACCGTTGACGGTCCCAGCGCTAAGGACTGGCGCGGTGGCCGCGCTGCCTGTGGCAACATCATCCCCAGCTCGACTGGCGCTGCCAAGGCTGTAGGTAAAGTCATCCCCGAGCTCGACGGCAAGCTGACGGGCATCTCGATGCGCGTCCCCACCCTCGACGTATCGGTAGTTGACCTGACCGTGAACCTGAAGAACCCCGCTACCAAGGAGCAGATCTGCGCTGCCATGAAGAAGGCCAGCGAGGGTGAGCTCAAGGGTATCCTGGGTTACACCGAGGACAAGGTTGTCAGCAGCGACTTCCTCGGCTGTCCCCTGACCTCAATCTTTGATGCCGACGCAGGTGTTTACCTGACCGACAAGTTCGTCAAGGTGGTTTCCTGGTACGACAACGAGATCGGCTACAGCCACAAGATGCTCGACCTTATCAAGGTGATGAAGAAGCACAACGGCTAATCCCCGTCTTGCAAGACATCCGATCCCCGCAATGCACCAAGTGCGCATTGTGGGGATTTTTTCATAAAAAAGGATAAAAAATTTGGAATGTTGCCAATTGATGCTGTAACTTTGTAAGCAACAAAGTATTTTTTATTAACCATCTAAAACAATTCACGACATGAAGAAATGGAAATGCGTTGTGTGTGGTTACATCCATGAGGGTGACACACCTCCCGAAGAGTGCCCCCTGTGCGGCGTTGGACCCGAGGACTTTGAGGAAGTGACCGAGTAAAGTCAACGGAGCCCCATTACACATTATTTATTTAATAACAATCTGTTTAACTTACAATTCAAGACAAATACTGAATAACAATCATTATGGCTAAGAAATGGATCTGCACCGTGTGCGGTTACGTGCACGAGGGTGATACCCCTCCCGAGAAATGTCCGCAGTGTAAACAACCCGCCGAGAAGTTCAAGGAGCTCAAGGAGGATGAGGAAGTAACCTATGCCGCCGAACATGTTATCGGTGTGGCCAAGGGCGTTGACCCCGAAATCCTTGCCGGATTGAGGGCACACTTCGAGGGCGAGTGCTCTGAGGTGGGTATGTACTTGGCTATGGCCCGTCAAGCCGATCGTGAGGGTTATCCCGAGATTGCCGAGGCCTTCAAGCGTTACGCCTTTGAAGAGGCCGATCACGCTTCGCGCTTTGCTGAACTGCTGGGCGAAGTCGTCTGGGATACCAAGACCAACCTCGAGAAGCGCATGGCAGCCGAGGCCGGTGCCTGTGAGGATAAGACCCGCATCGCCAAGCTTGCCAAGGCACAGGGCTTGGACGCTATCCACGACACCGTTCACGAGATGGCACGCGACGAGGCTCGTCACGGCCAGGGCTTCACCGGCCTGTACAACCGCTTCTTCAAGAAGTAAAAAGGAAAACGCTGCAACCCGCAGCCAATCGTCTCTACACGAGAAACGCCTGGGCAATATCGCTCAGGCGTTTCTTGTACTCCCGCTGGGAATACAAAATTTTATATCTCATTCAGTTTGTTTTACTTTTATTTATTGAAACACAATCTATTAAATCAAATTCAAGTAAAAATAAAATAAAGTGACATCAAATAAAATCAAAAAAATGTTTCACATTTGAGAAACTTTTTGTACCTTTGTGAAGTAATTAACAACATCATTAAACCCTACTATTATGGCAAGCGTAACTTATATTATCGGCAAGCGGGGCGGAGATAGCCCCGAAGTCACACTAAGACTGACAATCAGCAACGCAAAGAAGGTACAAAGCAAAGTGCGTGGTGTTCCTGTCGTCCGTGCCTACTGGGACGAAGAGAAAGGAGAAATGAAGACCACAAGCAAGTTTATCTCCCCAAAGGATAAGATGGACATGGAACTCACTAACAAGAAACTGAACGACCTGCGTGGCGAAATCATTCTCAAAGCAGCCGGAACCATCGAAGAGGAGATTACAAAAGAGTGGTTAAAGAAAGAGATAGATATGTTTCTCTATCCTGAGAAGTATGCGCCAAAGGTGGAGAAGCCAAAGACACTCATGGAAGCAGTCAAAGCCTACATCGAAGCCGCTGAGGTTAGGAATATAGCCCAGCGCACAAGGTTTCAGTATGGGCAATTAAATACTCAGTTGTGCGAGTTCTTGGATGGCGAGGACAAAGAAACAACCGAGTTAGACAGGACATTCTATTATGAGTTTGTGAATTTCCTCTATAACAAAGGCTACAAGAAAAACACGGTGGGTTACTTTATCAAGAATCTAAAAGCCGTGCTTAACTCGTTACCATTTGCCCAGCGCGCATCCTGCGAACTGCTCCACGACAAGGAATGCAAGAAAGAAAAAGAGGATGTTGCCAATATCTACCTGACCGAAGACGAACTGACAAAGATAGCCAGTTTGGAATTATCAGGACATCTTGACAAAGCAAGGGATCAGTTTCTCTTGTTGTGCTGGACTGGTTGTAGATATAGCGATCTTTGCAAACTGAACAAAGACAATATCGTTACCAGGAACGGCAGGGAATATTTCAAGATTGAACAGCAGAAGACACAGGCCACACCAACCATCCCGGTCTTTCCAGTTGTCCGTGCTATCTTGAAGAAATACGACTACTGCGTACCACAGCCCATGAGCGACCAAAAGTTAAACTCCTATATCAAAGAAGTTGCTAAACTGGCAGGGCTTGATGGAGAAGTCAAGATAACCCACACCGAGAAGAATAACGGCAAAGTCCAACGGGTAGTTAGAAGATATAAGCAGTGGGAGTGTGTGAAAGTCCACACAGCAAGAAGAAGTTTTGCAACAAATATGTATTTGATGGGTCTTCCTACTCTTATGATTATGCGCGTAACTGGCCACCAAACGGAAAAGGCATTTTTAACCTACATCAAGGTAACGGAGGACGAGAACGCCGAGCGCATGATTAAGCAGTTTGAGGAAATGGAGAAACGAGTTAATGAGCAATAATAACTAACTAATTAAACTAAAACATTATGGAAGCAACAACAAGAAAAGAAATCATCGAATTACTAAACAACTTCACGGCTGTTAATCTTTTGTCGGATGAAGGTTATTACAGTGTTGAAAAGTTTGGCATTGCAGATAGTTTTGCGGCACTCACCGACGAAGAAAGCGGCGTTTGCTTAAGTGATGAATCACGGGACACCATAAGACGCGCCCTAGCGAGATATAACGACCTCCTGGACGATGTTCAAGCGATTTTGCACAGCATAAAAGAGAATAAACCCCAATAACATAATCATGAGTGACGAGGAACTGCGAGAACTAGCCAATAGGATTGCCGAGTTCATATTCAATGACAAAGAACTGCGTGAGAAATATTTGAGGCTGCGAGAAGAGGCAATAAGGCGCAAGCGGTTAGATGAGGCTATCTTTGTGGAAATAATGGCAATCAGTAACCAGTTAGCACAAGGCCAGCAAGTACGATAATTACATTATCACCTAATTACCAACGAATTAAGGGGCTACTATTAAGTAACCCCTTTTTCAATTCTACCACTTTACGCCTTTACACTTTACGCAGCTTAAATAATTGATTTATATGTGTTTATCATCAAAACCCCGTAAAGTTTTTCAACTATTTATTAAAGAATTTAGTGCCTGTCGGGGTTTGTCGCTGTCGGGGTAGAGAAACCGCGCTATATCTGCCTTGCTGTGTCCTTGAGGGTTTTTAACGAGCCACTGGGCTACGTCTCGCTTGGTAAGTGTGTCCGCTTTACGCTCGCCAAATTTGGACAATATCGCCAGCTGCTGCTTGGCAAAGAAATTGGCCACATCTACACAATAGCGCATCGTGTCCTCCGTGATAGTGTCTTCTCCTCTTAATCGAGCCACGACAATCGCAAGACGGCAAAGAACGTAATGCGCTTTCTTGTATATCGGCGCCTGCCTTGCGGTCAACCAATCACCGCTATTTTTCGCCAACAGACTAATGTCAAAACATTGTTTTTCCCACTTATGCTTGACCTCATTACGAAGTACCTCAGCAGCCTTATCTGCGTAGATATTTGTCAGTTGGTTGTGGAGCATCATCTCGACATACGTGTACCAGACACTAACCACATCGGGAGTAATATCGGGCTCTTCTAATATCGGTACTTGCTCGCTGATCTCTACAAAGAGAAACCTCTCAAAGAAGCCATCACCACGGCTTACAAACTTGCGCATCAGGTCAACGACCATCCCGGGATGAGTTGCGGCCAATATAGTGACGGCAGGGTTTTCAATTAGCGAGAACCCGCGGCCAATCGTGTCGTCGCTTACATCGTCCTGCGAGTGCATCTTTTTTAGGTTGGCGATGGCTTTGCTTGGGTTCTTAGAGTACATACCGAGCCCACCGATTAAACCGTCGAACTCATCCCCAAGCCAGAACAATCTACCATTATTCTCGCTGCATTTCTGGAATAGTCGCTCATCGGTAATATTTTCCGCTAATAATGACTTGTGCCTTGGCTCTTCTCCACGCTCTTTTTTGGGTATTGACTTCCACTTCGCCTCTTCCGCTTGATAACGTCTGTACGCCTCCCGTTCCTCTTGACGGAGGTAGCGAGCAAACCAGTTAATAATCGGGCTTTTGCAGGTTGCAGGGCTCCCGACCAGGACAAACCATCCAGTTGGCCAGTTGTCATATTTTCCGTTAGCGAAATGCCCTTTACAACTTTTGCCAAGTGAGGCCATAGCTACGGCAAGAGCCGAAACCCAAGCAGCGATCGGGTCGGCATTATATGCCTTTGATACTACATCTACAACCCTCTGCAAGTCAGTCGGCATGTGCCAGACAGGAAACTCGCCCAACGTATCGCCGTAACTTGTCGCGCTTTCTTTGTCGCTTTCTGCCTCGACATCATTAAAGCAAGCTTCGGCCATTATGTCCCACTCGTTAAGCGGCTCATCAGTAAAGCTCCGATCAAGGTCTGCGGAGTTGTTACCTGCAAAAACATCGGTAATTCCTTGCTTTTTCCGCTGATTCTCCGTAACTTTGCCCGTGGTAATACTTCCCGTCATTCCGTCTTGCCCTGCTCCTGCGGGGCTTTCTTTTTTTTGTGTCATAGTCTTTTATTGTTTATTGTTTGTACGGGCTAGTGCTTCAACGTCCGCACGACGATAACGCACAAGTCGCCCAACGTGGATAGATTCCAAGTAACCGCGTTTGTTCCAGTTATGGAGCGTCGCCGCTGTCACGTTCAGATACTCGCAAACTTGCTCACGGGTAAGAAGGTCGCTGCCGCCATCGTCGGCGGTCTTGACATCATAGCCCTGCAAGCCCTTAACTGCGTCTTGGACGACCTGGGTAATCAACTCCTTAAGGTCATCTCGATTAACTTGATAAATCACATTTTGATGATTCATTACTAATGTGTTTGTGCTGTAATCCACCATTCCAGCGGTTAATAAAAGTTTCGCATTTTGTCACTTTGTCAATAATTTTGACAAAATTCTCGTTATAGTATCGTCTTTTCAGCCATAAAACGGGCTTAAAGCGGCCTATCTGCTATCATTTTGCCAGCTTACTGGCCTTGCAACCGAAAAATCATGCTTGATTGATTCATCTTGCCCGTAGTGGCCGAAAAGTCCTAAAACTCGTTGTCCTCGTCGTCTGGTAAAGGGGCTTTCCATTTGACCAGATCAAGGGCTTTGCCACTAAGAAAGAACGTGTCCTCCTTCGTGCCGCTCTCCGTGAGATAGCCTTGTGAAACCCACTGCGCCCACACCCAGCCGCTAAGCTGCTGAGCCCACTTTGTGCCAAGCAAGGCGAAGCGGTGACGCTCAAGGGCAAGCCGTGTGTCTGGCTCGGTCAAAGGCACGTGCCGCGCTTGCTCTTGCGTCAAGATGCTTGCAAGCAGCTGCAAGTCCTCCTTTAACCAGGCTTTAATATCGGGCGTACCGAAGGCGAGAACAAGCCTCACCTCCGTAGCCTTCTTGTTGATGTTCCTTTGCCTGCAAATCATTGGAGTTTCAATGCCTTAGCGGTTAAACAATAAAAACCGGGCTTGTCCTCGACCTCGGCGAGATAGCCCAACTTAACGGCTTGTGCGAAAGCCCATCGTGCTAACTGAAATGCCCATGGCTCCTCAATGCTGTAGAACGCTGCGGGGTGACTGCGTAACCAGCGTGTTAAGTCCAACTCCGTCATTGTGATTCTGCGGGCCTCGTCCTCAAGGATGCCGTCACGACCGCTGACCTCACGCACAAAGATTCGCGTCCACTGTTTAACGTCCGCGCGCGAGTAGCTGAATGTAATAGTTATCACATTGCTACACGGGTTGATTGAATTGCGTCGCTCGATCATTGCCGTTAGATGTATTTTGCCGGTTGCGATGCTCCGCGCTCAAATGCCTCCTCCATCTGCTGGCGGTAGAGGTCGTTATCCCGCTGCTTGGATTCTATGCGCTTCATAGCGGCGTCAAATGAGAAGCCACCACTTTTAACGGCATCAAGTTTTGCTGAAAGTTCGTCACGCTCGGCGGTAACTGCTGCCAGTTGCGCCTCCAATTCTTGGATTCTTAATTCGTTGTTGTCCATAGTTTATTGCTCTTTATTAGTTAAACGTGTTGTGAAATTCCGCTCCAGTTTTTGACCTGGGAAATAATTTTGCCACTTCTTGACCATCGGATCAATGAAGATGTCACCAACAGCCCACATATCGGCTAAGCCACCACTCCAGGGCAAGCCAAGAAGTTGCTCGATCGTGTAACGGCGCACGTTGTGCTTGTCCTCAAATTCTCTAAGGTTCTCGACCGCCGCCCGTACCTGCTGGATAAGTTCAACGTGTTGAATGGCTTCGACGGGAATCTCGTGCGTAGCCCGCTGGAGGGCTACCGCCTCTATCTGCTGCTCGCTGATGTAATAACGGTGCTGTCCGTTCTCGTCGTCCTCGATTGTGAAGGTAACATCGGGATTGCTCAACATGATACCTTGAATGATATTAACAAGGCGCGTCGCCCGCTGACGGAGTGCCTTCCAGGGCTTCAGCCGCTCTTGCTTTTCCGCTGCCGTAAGTGAGCGGTCTTGTCTGATGGGTGCTGCACAGGCGTTAACCTCATGCTGTAGCCAGTCCTCGGTGATGTCGCCAAGGTCGGCGGGTACGTCTAACTCCTCGATGCCCTGCAATTCGGCCATCGTCTTCTCCAGGCTACGGCTCACATTGGCAAGCTGGCGCGCCTGCTGTATCTGCTCGCGCTGAATGCAAATAGTCTGTTTTGTGTCGTCCATTATCTAAAAATGATTAAAAAATTAATACTGCGCAAAATTAGTTTGACAAGCAAGATAATTTTTCCAAAACACGTGGTAAACTGGGTTCGTAATCTTTTTCTTGCGAGTTTTTGAAAGTTCGCAAATTCGCTCTCACGGTGCAAAGTAAGGAGGTATTTTTCAACCGTGCAAATGAATGTGTTTCAGTGTGTTAATGGCAAAAACCCAATGTTTGAACATCTTTGTACATCTTAAAACATCTTCACACATGGCGAAGGAATGTTTAACCTTATGGAAGGATAATTAACAAGGTCATGACAAAAATTAAAAAATCTCGGCCAGGGGTCATATACGGCGGTTTTTCCACCGCTTTTGGGGGTACGGGGGTCGATAACGACAATTCCCTGCTGCTGGGTATTGTCATTCTCATCTATAATGACTATCTTTGTACTGCGGTCAAGGTGGCCGCTACCTTGTAGTAAGTATCGTGTGACGTAGGATAGTCCACTCATTTTTAAGGCGCTGGCGGGCAACCGTGAGCGCCTTTTGTGGCCTACTTTACGTCTTTGCGGCTTTATTCTAATGGTATTCAGCAGGTTACAGGGTGTAAAGTGTAAAGTGTAAAGTGGTAAAGTGATGCACAATCCAAATATAATACCTATGTATGATGTTTTGTTACTTATGTTTATTATATAAATCGGTTTGTTTTGTAAACTAAATACTTTTGTGAAACTTTTCTAGTCGCGCCATCTATAAAAATAACGCCAACCGCCTAGATTACAGGCAGTTAGCGAATTATCTTTGTACTCCCGCTGGGAATCGAACCCAAATCTAAGGTTTAGGAAACCTCCATTCTATCCATTGAACTACAGGAGCAACTGATAAATCGGCTGGCATGGCACTCACGCCAGCCGATTCTGTTGTGTCTAATCAGGAATTACTTCTTAGCGGTTGCAAGAGCTGCCTCCTTCTTGTCGCTGCGGCGGGCAATCCAGTAAGCCACGGGCGAAGCGATGAACAAGGACGAGCAAGTACCGATGATAACACCGAGGATCATCGCGAAGATGAAGCTGCGGATGGACTCACCACCGAAGACGAGCATGATGATCAGCACGAGCAAGGTCGTGATAGAAGTCATCATGGTACGCGACAGAGTGCTGCACAGGGCCTTGTTGAAGGTGGTGTACAGATCCTGCTTGGGATAGAGCTTGCGGTACTCACGCACACGGTCAAATACAACCACGGTATCGTTCACCTGATAACCGATAACGGTCAGGATAGCGGCGATAAAGGTCTGGTCAATCTCCATCGAGAAGGGCAACAGGCCATGCAGGTTGTAGAAGCCGATAACTACAAACGAAGTGAACGCAACGGCTGCCAGAGCGCCGATAGAGAACGCGATGTTGCGGAAGCGGAACAGGATGTAGAGTGCCATAGCAAGCAGTGAGAACAGCACAGCCCAAACGGCCTGGCGGGTCATATCACTTGCAATGCTCGGACCGACGGTCTCGCTCGAAACAACGCCCACACTCTCGTTGGACATGCTGAAGTCTTCCTGGCTCATTGAGCCGAGGTCACTCTTCAGACCCGTGTAGAGCTTACTCATGATCTCGTCATCAACACCCTCGCTGGGATCATCAATCTTGTAGTTGGTCGAGATGCGCACCTTGGTGTCGTTATCAATGGTGATTACCGAGGTGTTGGCACCGGGGAACTGAGCCTCCAGCTGAGCATCCAGAGCCTGGGTCGAAACGGGATGGTCAAATTGTACCACAAAGTTGCGGCCACCCGAGAAGTCGATACCACGGTTCAAGCCGCGCAGGCCGAACAAAGCACCGATGACGACGAGCAGTGCCAGAACGATGATAGAGGTCTTCTTGGCAGCACCCATGAAGTTGAACTGGACATTCTCCATCAGATGACGGGTCAAACTGGTGTTGAAAGTCATCTTGTCGAAGGTGCCCTTGTTCACGAAGTGCTCCATCACAAGGCGTGTTGCAAACACGGCAGTGAAGAACGAGCAGCAGATACCGATTACCAGAGTAACGGCAAAACCGCGGATGGGGCCAGAACCCAGGACAATCAGGATGATACCAGTGATAATGGTTGTCAAGTTGGAGTCGAAGATGGCCGAGAACGCATTCTTGTAACCATCGCTGACGGCAGCCTTGAGACCCTTACCGGCACGCAATTCCTCCTTACAACGCTCGAAGATAAGCACGTTGGCATCCACCGCCATACCCAGCGTCAGCACGATACCGGCGATACCCGGCAGGGTGAGCACGCTCTGGAACGAGGCAAGAATACCGAAGGTGAAGAACAGGTTCATCAACAGACCGAGGTTGGCAATAGAGCCAGCCTGCCAGCCATAGGTAAACCACATGAAGAACATCAACAGCACAAGGGCGATGATAAACGAAATGAGACCCTTGCGGATGGACTCCTTACCCAGCGACGGGCCAATAACACTCTCACTGGCCACGTTGACACGTGCTACCATCTTACCAGACTCGAGCACGTTGGCAAGGTCGCTAGCCTCCTCGACGGTGAAGCGACCGCTGATCTGCGAGCGACCACCATCAATCTGACCATTCACATTGGGGAACGAGTAAACCTGGTCATCAAGGACGATGGCGATAGCCTTACCGATATTCTGACCAGTAATGCGGCTCCACTGACGGGCGCCCTCATCGTTCATGGTCATCGATACGACCTGACCCTGCAGGTTGTCAAACTCGGTGGTAGCGCGGGTTACAACATCACCCGTCAGGACGGGCTGTTTGTTGACGGTGCGCAGAGCGACGAGCTGGAATGCCTCGTGGCCACCCTGCATATTCTCGGGCTTAACAGTCCAAGCCAACTTCAAGTCGGCAGGCAGAATCGTCTTGGCAACACTAGAGTGGATGATGGCATTGACAGCAGCGGTGTCACCCACGCCGACATAACCAACGACAGGAGAACCTGCACCACCAGCAGCCAGCGCCTCAAAACCGGTCATCTGGGCCAGCGTGAGTTCACCAGCCTTAGCGGCGGGAGCCTTCTCGGCAGCCTTAGCAGCGCTATCGGCAGCAGCCTTGGCCTGGTCGGCAGCAGCAGTGCTGTCGGCGGGAGCGGCGGCAGCCTCGGCGGGAGCGGTCTTGTTGGCTTGAGCCTGGTCACTGAGTTGACGCAGTGCACCCACTACATCAGCCAGGGTGTAAGTCTCGTAGAATTCCAGGTTAGCAGCGCCCTGCAACAGCTTGCGAACGCGTTCGGGCTCTTTCACACCCGGGAGCTCGAGCAGGATACGGCCCGTGCTCTGCAGCTTTTGGATATTGGGTTGAACCACACCGAAACGGTCGATACGGTTGCGCAGCACCTTGTAGGAATTGTCCACCATGCTGTTGACCTCGTCGTTGAGGATGCTCTGCACCTCACGGTCGTTAGCATTGGGTTTCTCCTTAATGCGCTCGATGCCGCGGAAGATCTGGGCCAGGTTGCCCTCGGGAGCCAGCTTCTTGTACTCCTTGCAGAAGGAGCCGACGAAGTCGTCCTGAGCGGTCTGGTTCTTGGACACGTTGTCGATGGCTTGATTAAACTTCTTGTCAGGATTGTTGTTCGCGAGAGCGCGCAGGATGTCGGGCACCGAAATCTGCAGTGTCACGTTCATACCACCCTTCAAGTCAAGGCCAAGGCCCAACTCTTTTTCACGAACTTGCTGGAAAGTGTAACCCCAGTCAAAGAACTTGGACATCAAGATGGGATACACCTTTTTTTGAGCGATAGAATCCAGATACTCGTTGAGCGCTGTCTTGTAGACATCGTTGCTCGTATCAGGCGTGCTGATCTTGGCAACAGCAAGCGCCTTCTTCTCAGCCTCGTTCTGGTAGTGATTGCTCACAAAGGTGAAGCCAAGGTAGAAAGCACAAATCAACAACAGTGCATAAGTAAGGATTCTGATAAAACCTTTAGTTTGCATTTTGTGTTAATTATTTAATTAAATTTTGTTAATTTTCGCCTTTAACATTTTTTTCAGCCTGCAAATATACATCTTTTTCTTAACGTGAGGCACAAAAAAACCAAGTTTTTAATTTCCACCTTATTAATTTTAAAGGGAAATAGCCGTTTTATGCCCTGTTCTTACCGAAAATGAAGATTCACAATACCACAAGAGGCACCATCGCTGGCACCTCCCGCAGTTTCTTCAAACGTCTATTCTAAGCCTCAAGGCCGCGGTCAATGTTGCGCTTGAGCGCCTCGACGTAGTTATTGATGCGTTCCATCTCACGGGGTATCTGGATGCGTTGGGGACAATGTTCCACACACTTGCCGCAACCGATGCAATGGTCTGCCTGGCGCAGCTTGGGCACGCTGCGGTCATAGCCGATCAGGAAAGCCTTGCGTGCACGGGCATAGTCGGGATCCTTGCGGTCGCGGGTGAGATTGCCCTCGGCGATGCACTTGTTGTAGTGGGTGAGCACACCGGGGATGTCGATGCCATAGCGGCACGGCATGCAGTACTTGCAGTCGTTGCAAGGGATGGTGTTGTAGCCCACAATCTCGTCGGCGATACCATAGAGGAAGTCCTTCTCCTCGTCGTTCAGCTCCTCAAGCGGGCAGTAGGTACACAGGTTCTCCTTCAAGTGCTCCATGTAGGTCATGCCGCTCAACACGGTGAGTACACCGGGAAACGAGCCAGCATAGCGGAAGGCCCATGATGCTGGCGAGCGCTCGGGATCACGGGCAAGCAGTTTGCGGGCCAGGGGGGTGGGCAACGAGGCGAGTCGTCCACCCAGCAGCGGCTCCATGATGACCGCGGGGATGCCACGCTTGTCGAGCTCGGCATACAGGTACTCGGCGTTGGTGTTCTCCTCGCTGAAGTCCTTAGCATGCCTCCAGTCCAGATAGTTAAGCTCTATCTGTACAAAGTCCCACTTGTACTTGTCATGGTTTTCCAGCAGGTAGTCAAACACGGCGATTTCGCCGTGATAGGAGAAGCCCAGGTTGCGTATCACCCCCTTCTCGCGCTGCTCCATGAGGTAGTCGAGAATGCCGTTGTAGATGTAGCGCTGCCTGAACAGCTCCATAGCCTCCTCGCCAGTACCGCCGCCGATGGCGTGCAACAGCATGTAGTCGATATAATCGACCTGCAGTTCCTTGAGCGAGGTCTGGAACATCTCGATGCTGGCTTCACGCGTCTGGGTCTCGGGAGCGAAGTTGGAGAGTTTGGTAGCGATGAAGTACTCTTCACGCTTGTGGCGGCTCAGGGCAATGCCCGTGGCGCGCTCGCTCATTCCCTTGCAATAGGCTGGCGACGTGTCAAAGTAGTTCACACCATGCTCAATAGCATAATCGACCTGACGGTTGACCATCTCCTGGTCGATCTCGTCCTCGTTGTTGCGGCCGACGGGCTCACCGCTCTTACCGGGCAGGCGCATCATGCCATAACCCAGGATGGAGACTTTCTCGTGGGTCTTGGGGTTCTCACGGTAGGTCATCTTGCCCACGGGCGGTTCCTGGGCAGGACCTTTCTTGTCATCGCCAGTGGCACAGCTCACGATAGCGGGCGCTGCCGCAGTTGCGGTGCCCAGGCCCAGCGCCTTGAGGAAGGTGCGGCGGCTCAAGGTCTTGCCGCTCTTGTCATTATTGTGATGTTTATCGTTCATTACTCTAAACTTTAAATCTGGTTATGGACTTCATGGCCCTCGACATAGATGGCACTGAAGGGACGAGACGGGCACACATACTCGCACGTGCCGCAGCCGATGCACATCGCGCTATTGACGGCAGGGACCATGGGAGATGTCTCGTCATCGGGATTGCTGGGCACCATCATGATGGCGCCTGCAGGACAATGGCGGGCACAGTTACCGCAGCTCACACCATCCTTGAGAATCACGCAGTTGTCCTTTACCCACACGGCATGACCCAAGATGGTCGAGGACTTCTCGGCAACGGTAATGGGTTTAATGGCACCTGTCGGGCACACGGTGGAGCACTCGACGCATTCGGGGCGGCACGCTCCACGCTCAAAACTGAGCTCGGGTTGCATCAGCCGCATCGGGTCGGTCGAGGGACGCAACACGCCGTTGGGGCACTTGGCAACACACAACTGGCAAGCGGTACAATGCTGATAGAAGTTGCGGGCGCTAACCGAGCCTGGAGGCGTGAGAGGAGTGGAACGCTTGGCAGGCACCTTGTCCTCGATGATGGCAAGGCCACCGTCCACCTTCTTGGCAGCCTGGGCCAGGGCAACATCGGCTCCCACGATGGCACCACCCACGAGGAACGCACGGCGGGCCTGATCGGCAGTGGGCTTATCTTCCTTAACGGGTTGTAAGGTAGCCTTGGGGTGACCATAATGGAGCGCACCAAAATTACATTTCTCCAAGCAGTTGCCACAGGTTACACAGCGCGTGTAGTCCACCTTGTGGGTCTTGAAGTCGATGCACGATGCCTTGCAATTCTTGGTGCACAAGCTGCACGACTTGCACTTGTCGGCATCAAAATAGACCTTCAACCATGAGAACCTCGCCAGCTGGGCAAGGATGGTACCCACGGGACAGATGGTGTTGCAGTAGGTGCGGCCACCACGCCATGCCAGCACGACGACAATAATAAAGGTTGCCAACGCGATCAGGAAGGTGGGCATGCTCTTGATCCACACGTCCACGCCGTAGAAGGCATAGCTGTCCATGCGCTCGGCCACCGAGGCCAGCAGGTTGTTACCCCACTGATAGACGGGCAACAGCAGGTTGCTCACCATGCGCCCATAGCTGCTATAGGGGGCCAGCAGGGCCACCAGCGAGTGGATGCCGGCGACCAGGGCGACGACAAACACCGCCAGCACACCATAGCGCAGCCAGCGCTTCTCGGGGCTTGCCGTGAAGCGGTTTTTCTTGCGCTTGCCGTGAATCCACGACACAATATCCTGGAAGATACCCAGCGGGCAGATGACAGAACAATAGATGCGGCCAAAGATGAGCGTCAGCAGCACGAGGGCCACAATGACGACCACGTTGAGTGCCAGCAGCGCTGGCAGGAACTGGATGCGTGCTGTCCATGCCAGATAATGGTGCAGCACACCGCTCACGTCAAGAAACAGCAACGTCACCATGAGCATCATGATGGATGCTAGCGTAATGCGGATTTTCCTTAGCATAATTGATTGAGTTGTGAATGATTATTAGTCGATAGGGGCAAAATTAATGAATTTTGTCGAAATAATCACAACAAATGGCCATTTTTAAACATTTTACCGCCACACACAGCTAAAAAGTGCTGAGAGCATCGCCGCTCCCAGCACTTTTTAGCTTATCGGTATTCTAGCTTCAATCCTCGCTGGTCTGGTTCAGCAACATGTCGATCAAAGCAGTCACATCGTCAATGCTGATCTTACCATTGACATCGACATCGGCAGCTTCCTCGTTGAAGTTCTCAACATTGGTACCCAGCAAGTAATCGATGAGCGCGGTGACATCATCAATGCTGACCTTACCATCGTTGTTAACATCGCCCAGCAGGAACTGAGGATCGGGAGGAGTTACCCAGTTACCAACGGTGAAGGGCACGGGATCGTTAAAGAACCAGTTCCAGTCATAGTTGTTGGGGAAGTAGGGCGACCAAACCACAACATAGTACTGGGTACCCTCGGTCAGGTAATACGAACCGCTGATGTCGATAGTAGCGGTCTCATTCTCCTGCAGGTCAACCTGGGTGGTGTAAGCCGAAGTGGCAACGGTATATTTACCGTCCTTCTTGGTTGCGAGAGCCCAGCGGATGGTACCCTGCCAGGGACCACTCAGAGCCTTCACCTCAAACGAGCCACGCACGTCGTTGGCGGGCATGATCTCCTGAAGATAGGTGGTACCAGTCACAACGACACCACCATTCTCACCTTCCTCAGCGGGACGGATGCCCATGATGGCATACTGGTCGGTATTGAAACCTTCCTTATAGTCATCGTGCTCATAAGGGGTGTCACCATAGATGCGCGGTGACAGCAGGTCGAAGCTGAAGTAGCTATTGTATTCCTCGGGCTGGAAACCCCAGATGATGCGAACCCTACCCTCTGAATCATAACCGTCCATCACGAAGGCGTGACCAACGTGTGCATTCTCGGTACCGTCATTCAGAACGGTCCTGTAGCCAAAGTAGAGAACGGGGCGGCCCTCATCGAGCTCAGTGTAAACCATCTCGCGCCAGGTTGCGTCGGCATAATTAGCCTTCTGCAAGAACTGGACATTGGGGTTGTAGTCAAAGTAAGCAACCATACCCTTAATGATCTGGTCATAGCTTACGTTGGTGCTACTGGTCGAGAACTTGGCCTGGAACGCAACAGCGATATCATAGATCATCTGGGCGCAATCCTGCCAGCCTGAAGAAGTCTCTTTATAGCTGTTCTTCATGTTGGTGTACTTGTAGCTGTGGTTGAAGTTGGCAGTTGCCGTTTTAGTTTCGCCACCCAGCTCGTAGTGGAAGGTGTTCGAGCCATTACCATAAGACGGGTAACGCAAGCCCTTCATGATGTGAGCAAAAGCGATGGGCACACAACCGGCATAGCAATGCTCACCATTGTAGGTGGGGAAGTAGTTGTTGTAGGGGCCAAACTGATGCCAGTGGGGACCCTCACCATATTCATTCAAGAACAAAGGATACACACCATTGGGATTCATCGTCAGCGAGGGAGCCTTCTTCACCATCTCAGGATGCTGGCGCATCAGGTCCAGACTGTTCTGATACTGCTTGAGCATGAGCTTCATGGCTTCGGGAGCCTGGTTCATGTCAAACGAGCCCTTGTCGCTGTAAGCCAGCACGAGGTCAGTCATGTCATCACCAGCGACAATCACATAACCCTGATAGTTATCACGGTTAAACACGTAGTAGTCGTTCATACCCTTCTGGTTGCGGGCAACATAATTCAACTTGAGATTGTTGGCGTTGTTTCCCGACATCATCTTGGATGAAGATGACTGCTTTGCAATAGCCATAGCCTGCTCAACGGTCACAGGATTGGCATCAATGGTCTGCGCACACAGCGCAAACACTGCGATTAAAAATAAAAACTTCTTCATTGCACAAGTTTATTGTTAATATTAATAGTACTCAATATTTAAGTGAAACACTATGTCGTACCTATCAGACTGTTAACTGTAAAAATTCAAGAGTAATGAGGGTAACCCAGGTATTGTGGAACAATGAAGACCACACGCCTTGATCGATTCTCATATTCCTACCTAAAATCCGCAACTCATAGTCATGCGGCCTGATTTAGCTGTCAGGTGTCCGATTTGACGGTTTTCTTGCCGTCATGGCTGTGGTAATGTATGGTTCTCACACAGCATCCCCTTACCCCGTCAGGCATTACAGGGGCAT
>JAFTEU010000090.1 GCA_017453505.1 Muribaculaceae bacterium | reverse complement strand
TTTATTTTTGAGCAGATTTTGACTTAACTTCGCAGGAGCATAGCGAGCTATGGTCCAAGAAGATAAGGCAAAAGGTGCCAAAAAGAAACAAAATCTGGTCAACTAAAAGATTAACATTTCGGTAATTTATAGAAGCCCCCATAATCACAGAATGAAATGAAAAGACTTTTCATGCTGTTGACAGCCATGTGCATGTCAATGGCGGTTGCCGTGGCATGGGGCCAGACGGCAAGCCTCTCGGGCATGGTCACCCATGACGGAGACGGCGAGGCCCTGCCTGGCGTGACCATTTTCTTCCCCGACCTGAACACCGGCACCGTCACCGACGAGGCCGGACAGTATAGCATCGGCGGCCTGCCGATGGCCACCGTCACCGTGCAGGTGAGCTACATCGGCCACCAGACCATCGTCAAGGACGTTGACCTGCGGCAGACGGCACAATTGGACTTCGTCATGAAGGAGAGCAACGCGATGATCAACGAGGTGGTGGTCACCGCCTTCACCGGCACATCACAACTCAAGAACTCCCCCACCCCAGTCAACGTCGTGTCACACCACGACCTGCACTCCATCGCCTCGACCAACATCATCGATGCCCTGGCCCAGCAGCCAGGCATCGCACAGTTAACCACAGGCGGTGCCATCTCCAAGCCCGTCATCCGCGGTCTGGGCTACAACCGCGTGGCGGTCGTCAGCGACGGCATCCGTCAGGAAGGCCAGCAGTGGGGCGACGAGCACGGCATCGAGGTCGATCCCGACCGTGTGCAGTCGGTCGAAGTGCTCAAGGGTCCGGCCAGCCTGATGTATGGCAGCGATGCCATGGCGGGCGTGCTCGTGCTGAACAATGTACCCGCTATTGCCAAGGGGAATATCGAAGCTAACCTGGGTGCCCAGTACCAGACCAATAACGGCCTGTGGGACTACTCTATCAACCTGGCCGGCAACAAGTCGGTGCTGTGGGACCTGCGCTGGAGCCAGCGCATGGCGCATGCCTACAAGAACCGCTATGACGGTTACGTCACGGGCTCACAGTTCCACCAGCGTGCCCTGTCAGGACTGCTGGGCGTGAGCCGCAAGTGGGGCAACAGCACCCTGTCGCTCAACTACTTCCACCTCACCCCGGGCATCGTCGAGGGTGAGCGTGACAGCGAGACGGGCGAGCTGGAAGTCCCCTACGAGGGCTATAACGTCAAGACCTATCACAAGGCGCTGCCGTTCCAGCAGGTCCGCCACTACAAGGCGGTGATCGACAACTCCATCTACCTGGGCGAAGGCCGGTTGAAGCTCATCCTGGGTTACCAGCACAACCAGCGGCAAGAGTTTGAGGAAGCGCCCGACGAAGCTGAGCTGGACTTCCGCCTGCACACGGTCAACTACGATGCCCGCTATGTCATCGGCTTGAACGGCTGGAAAGTCGCCGCGGGAGCCAACGGCATGTGGCAGCAGTCGCTCAACCGTGGCGAGGAGGTGCTCATCCCCGAGTACAAGCTGCTGGACATCGGTGTGTTTGCCACGACAAGCCGCGACCTGGAGCGCTGGACACTGAGCGGTGGCCTGCGCTTTGACAACCGCCACATCCACAGCCTGGCGCTGGAGGATACGTTCACCGACTTCTCCCGCAACTTCAGCGGTGTGACGGGCAGCGTGGGTGCTGTCTATCATGCGACCGAGAGGCTGAACCTGCGCCTGAACGCCTCACGCGGCTTCCGCACGCCCAACATGAGCGAGCTGGCCAGCAACGGCGTGCACGAGGGCAGCATCCGCTATGAGCTGGGCGACCAGGACTTGGAATCGGAATTCAGCTGGCAGTTCGACTTGGGCGCAGACTATTCCTCGGCCATCATTTCGGCCCAGGTGTCGCTGTTCCTGAACCGCCTCAGCAACTACATCTATATCAAGCGCTTGGCAGGTGTGGAAACCGAGGGTTACCAGACCTACCAATACACCAGCGGCAATGCCCGCCTGTGGGGAGCCGAGGCCAGCGTGGATATTCATCCTGTTGAGCCGCTTCATTTCGAGAATTCCATCGGCTTTGTGGATGCGCGGTTGATGAATCAACCGCTGGAACGCCGTTACCTGCCCTGCACGCCGCCCATGCACTGGAAGGGCGAACTGCGCTACGACATCATCCGCGACGGCCGCACGTTGACCAACACGTTTATCGCGCTGAACATCAATTGCTTCTCAAAACAGAACCACTACCTGATGGAGGGTGACAGCGAGACCGCCACCCCAGCCTACTGCCTGCTGGGTGCCAGCATCGGCACCCAGGTCAAGCACAATGGCAAAGTCATTGCTAACGTCAGCATCATCGGCGACAACCTGCTCGACAAGGCCTACCAGAGCCACCTGAGCCGCCTCAAGTATGCCGACGTGAATCCCGTCACGGGCCGCACGGGCGTGTTCAACATGGGCCGCAATGTCACCTTCAAACTTGACATTCCACTCACGTTCTAGCGCACCCTAGACTCACCCTAGACTCACGCAAAGTCGCACCCTAGACTCACGCAAGGTCGCACCCTAGACGCACGCAAAGTCGCACCCTAGACGCACGCAAAGTCGCACCCTAGACTCACGCAAAGTCGCATCCTAGACTCACGCAAAGTCGCATCCTAGACTCACGCAAAGTCGCATCCTAGACTCACGCAAAGTCGCTAAGCAAAGTTGACATAAACGTCAAGAAATCAACAAAATATACAGATGTATATATAGAAAGACGCAAAGTTTTAAAATGTTGCTCGCAAATGCTCGCAAAAATAATACTTCGCGGCTTCGCGGCTTTGCGTGAGGTCCGTTTAGGAATTAGGAATTAGGAATTGGGAATTAGGAATTGGCATCCGCATTCTGACGACTGAAAACCAAAAATACTTCGCGGCTTTGCGTGAGGTTTTGAAGAAGGGGCAACTTCTAACTCCTAACTTCTAACTCCTAACTAACTTCTGACTCACGAGAACGAAATGTGCGTTAATTATTGCAAATTTACGGGTAATGGCTAGGAAATTGCACAAATTATAGTAATTTTGTGGTTTATACTATAAATCTAAACATTTCAGAGGCCAATGAGACATTCTATTTTTCATATCCTATTAATAGCAATTCTATTGACTATGGCATTTCCACTGAATTCATCAGGAAATAACAAGGAAGTTGACTTCAACTTCCCGCAAGACGTGAGCAAGGAGGCGCTTGCCGACCTGGACAAAGCGCTCAAGGGGAGCGACGACGGGCAACTGCTCGTTGACGCGCTGGTGCGCTACAGCATCGCCCAGAGCGGCATCTCGCAGGACAACATGGCCGACATCGTCTCGCGCATCGAGACGACCATCAATAAGGAGAAGCGGCCGCACATCAAGGCGTTGCTGTATCACCTGGAAGCGCTCATCTACAAGGGCTATCGCGACCGCTATACCCGCTGGAGCGACCGCAGCAACCCCGTCGAGGAGGTTCCCGAGGACATCAGTGAGTGGGACCGCCAGCAGTTTGACAAGAAGATAACAGAGCTCATCGAGAAAAGCCTTGCCGAGCCCGCTGCGCTGAAGGCCGTGGCAGTGACCTCGCTGCCAGGCATCATCAAGTGCAACAAGCTGGGTGCTGCTTTTGTCCCCACCTTGCACGAGTTCCTGCTGATGATGGGCAAGGAGATACTCAACGGCTTGACGATGGACAACGAGGAGCTGAAGAAGCGCATCAAGGCCGAC
>JAFTEU010000089.1 GCA_017453505.1 Muribaculaceae bacterium | reverse complement strand
TTAGCATCAGCAACTTACTGCCGCCCCGATGGGGCTTGGGCGTCTTTTTAAACTGCTCACAGGGGTTTCACTCGGCTTCGCCTCGTTACACCCCTGCCTATGCCCTGGTCGTCCCTAACGGGACTTTCCCGGACACCTATAGCTTCTTTTAGTGCGGCGGTGGTATGCGAGGTGTCTAGACCTCCCAGGCTCACTTGCCGTAATGGTTGGCCTTGCGGTAATTGTTGGGTGAGAGTCCCAAGTGCTTTTTCACATACTTGCCGAAGAAAGACAGGTTGTCAAAGCCTGTCTCGGTAGCTATCTCCTTGATACTCATGTCGCTGTAGAGCAGTAACTGCTTGATGCGGCTCATGACGGCGCTGGCAATGAGTTCGCTGGCCGTGTAGTCGCTGTGCTTGCGACACAGGCTGGTAAGATACTTGGGTGAAACACAGAGTTCGTCGGCATAGGCCTTGACGCTACGGTTGATGTTGCTGTTGTCGGCCAGCAACAGCATGAAGCGGCGGAAGATGCGGTCTCCCTGTCGCAGCATGTCGTCATTGTCGCTGGCGATGTGCTTGTTGATGTTGGAAAGCAGATCGTAGGCAAAGCAGCGGATGATGTCACGCATGGTCTCGCGGCCGTAGTTCATCTCTGGATGATCCATCTTGAACACCAGCAGGTCATAGTACTTCACCATCAGGTCCATATCTTCCTGACCCATCTCGATGACGGGGTTGGAAAGGATGTGCATGACCGATTGCATGAGGCTCTTGTTGATGAAGGAAAACCCCACATCGGTGCTCAGGGCGCAGATAAGACAGCGGAAGTTATCGCTATGCGAGATGTTGTTGATGATCATCTTGCGGTCGACGATGAGAGAGCAATTCTTCTTCAGGCTGTGAGAAGCCGCGTTGATAGTCAGTGAGAGGGTGCCGTCAAGCACCATGACATAGGCGATGAAATTGACCTGGAACTGCTTCATCAGTCCGGGGATGGACGTGATGTCGTCGGCAAAGAGGATTTCGCCGTCATTATACTTGAGATTATGATAGACCTGAGGTACATCTTGCAGGTCTAGTTGTGCAATATTACCTTTTTTCATGATTGGACCGATTGTGTCTGCGAAATTATCAACAAATTCTCACAGTTGCAAGTTTTTCATTTCACTTTAACATTAACTTACTAATCATGAGCACTTCTGCTGAACAGAATGACGGGATAAAAAGATGGCAACAAGTTGATACACAACCTGCTGCCATTGCTTGAGTCGGGGTGAGAGGACTCGAACTTCCGACCTCCACGTCCCGAACGTGGCGCGCTAACCAACTGTGCTACACCCCGAAGCTCTTTTTAGCGGTGCAAAGATACTGCTATTTTTTCAATCTGAGCAATATTTTGCTGAATTTTTTTAGTGTGCGTCAAGCCAGTTGCTTGCGGCACCGTGGCTTGCGGTCAGGCGGACGTGGCCCTTGTACACGCCTTCCATCTCTTCGATGACGATGCGTTGCACCTTGTCCAGCTCGCTGGGAATGACGTCAAAGTTGAGTTCGTCATGCACTTGGAGTATCATCCTGGACTGGATGCCCTCATCCTGGAAGCGACGATAGATGCGCACCATGGCGAGCTTGATGACATCGGCGGCGGTGCCCTGGATGGGCGCGTTGATGGCATTGCGCTCGCTGAAGCCCCTCACGACAGCATTGCGGGAGTTGATGTCGGGCAGCATGCGGCGTCGGCCATACAGGGTCGTCACATAGCCCTTCTCGCGGGCCTGGGCGATGCTGCGGTCGATGTAGTCACGCACCTGTGGGAAGGTCGTGTAGTAGCCGTCGATGAGCATCTTGGCCTCGTCGCGAGGGATGTTCAGGCGCTGCGCCAGGCCGAAGGCGCTGATGCCGTACAGGATGCCGAAGTTGGCTGTCTTGGCTTTGCGGCGCTCGTCTCCGGTGACTTGTTCCAGGGGCTTGTGGTAGATGCGTGCTGCAGTGATGGCATGAATGTCGTGACCGTTGGCAAAGGCATCCAGCATCGTCTGGTCATGACTCAAGTCGGCAACCAGACGCAGCTCGATCTGCGAGTAGTCGGCGCTGAAGAAGATGTTGCCGTCGGCGGGGATAAAGGCACGGCGGATTTCCTTGCCGTCGTCGGTACGCACGGGGATATTCTGCAGGTTAGGGTTGGTCGACGACAGGCGTCCTGTGGCAGTGACAGTCTGGTTGTAGGTCGTGTGAATGCGTCCTGTCGTGGGATTGATGAGCGTGGGCAGGGCGTTGACATAGGTTGACAGTAGTTTGCGGATGCCCCTCAGTTCAAGTATCTTGTCAACGAGCGGATGACGGTCGCGCAGCTTGAGCAGGATGTCCTCGGTGGTACTGTATTGCCCGGTCTTGGTCTTCTTGGCTTTGGGGTCAATCTTCAGGTGGTCGAACAGCACTTCGCCGACCTGAGCCGGTGATGCCGTGTTGAACTGCATCCCTGCCAGTTGGTGGCACTCAGCCTCCAGGCGGTTCATCTGTTCGGTCAGGTTGACGGAGTATTCGCTGAGGGCCTTGACATCGATGCGTGCGCCGGCCAGTTCCATGCTGGCGAGCACTTGGATGAGCGGCAACTCAATGTCGGTGAGTAGGTTATAGAGTCCTTGCTCCTTGAGGGCCTTGTCCAGGACCGTCGGTAATTGCAGGGTGAGGTCGGCGGCTTCACAGGCCCAGCGGGTGATGGCCTCGGGGCTGAGTAGTGTGGGCTTGAGCTGCTTGCGCCCTTTGCCCAGCAGGCTCTCGGGCGAGATGGCGGTGTAGTGTAACAACTCATAGGCCACCTCGGCCGTGGAGTGGCCTCGCTCGGGCTGGAGCAGGTAGTGGGCGACAGCCGTGTCATAGTAGGGGGCGGTGAACGATATGCCATGCTGGCTGAGCACGACCATCAGGCGCTTGATGTCACTGCCCACGATGGTGGCCTTGCCGTCGAAGACCGGGGCGATGGCCCGCAGCATGTCCTGTTTGGCATCGCACTTGATAAAAGCCGCCTCATGGGCGCTGCCACACAGGGCGATGCCCATGATATTGAACTGCATGGCATTGTCGCCCGAGCCCAGCAGGCTGACAGCGACACGGGGTTTGTCTTGCAGCTCGCCGACGAGTGCGGCGGCCTCGATGGGTGTGGTGATGTATTGATAATTGTGCGCGACCTGCTCGAGTGACGTGAAGGTGGGTGCGGTCGCTGCGCTTTCGTCCTGATTGGCGGGTTGGTCAAGGTCGAACAGCGAGAGTTGCTGGCCAGGGGCGGGAGCTTTGCGGACGGGGGATTCTGGTGCGGGCCGGGGGGCTGGCGCTGGAGTAGGCACTCCGTCGAGGCCTGCATTGGCCTCTCCACCGTCGATGAGGCGCTGGGTGAGTGTGCGGAATTCCAGTTCGTTGAACACCTCTCGCAGGGCATCCATGTCGACGGGCTTGCGGCTCATGGCATCAGCATCGATGGTGATGGGCACATCAATGATGATGGTGGCCAGCCACTTGGACATGCGTATCTGGTCGGCATTCTCGATGACGCGTTGTTGCTGTGCGCCCTTGAGCTTGTCGGTGTTGTTGAGCAGGTGCTCAATGGAACCGAACTGCTGGATCAGCTTTTCGGCGGTCTTGGGGCCGACACCGGGGCAACCGGGGATATTGTCGGCCGAGTCTCCCATCAGGCCCAGGATGTCGATGAGCTGCGTCGGGGTCTGGATGCCATACTTGGCGTTGACCTCCTCGACGCCCAGGATTTCTTTCTTGAGCGGGTCATAGACCTTGATGTTGGGGGTCACGAGTTGGCCGAAGTCCTTGTCGCCGGTGACCATATAGGTGAAGAATCCCTGCTGTTCGGCTTGATGGGACAGCGTGCCGATGACATCATCGGCCTCATAGCCCTCGACTTCAACGATGGGAATGCGGTAGGCTTCGAGGATGCGCTTGATGTAGGGGACAGCGACGAGAATGCCCTCGGGTGTCTTGTCGCGGTTGGCCTTGTAGGGCTCATAGCTCTTGTGGCGGAAGGTGTTGCCGCCAGGAGGGTCAAAGCACACGGCGATGTGCGTCGGCTGCTCACGCTTGAGCAGATCCTGCAGGGTGTTGACGAAGCCGAAGACGGCCGACGTGTCGATGCCGGTCGAGGTGACGCGAGGACTGCGGATCATGGCATAGAATGCCCTAAAGATGAGCGCATAGGCGTCGAGTAATAGCAGTTTCTTGGTTGGTTCCATAGAATGTGATGATTTTACAGGGCATAAAGATAGTGTTTTTTTGGCTTTCGGTTTTCAGTTTTCGGGCATTAGTTTTCGGTTTTTTGACCTTTTCGGTCACATGGGGTATAAAATTCAAATTTTACTCTTAAAAATGGTGGCTCTCCCAGGAATTATTGTTACCTTTGCAGGCTATGGCAATATCGTTGACACATATCCAAGAGCAGCTGAGGCCTGAACTTGATGCCCTCAATGACATCATCGCTACCACTTTGAGCAGTGGCAGTGAGTTGACTAACAACATCGTGACATCCTATCTCCAGAACAAGGGTAAGATGTTGCGCCCCATCATCACACTGTTGAGTGCCAAGTTCTTTGGCGGAATTAATGACAAGGCGCTGCAGGGCGCAGCCGCTCTCGAGATGCTGCACAACGCGTCGCTCATCCATGATGATGTCATCGATGAGGCCACCGAGCGCCGTGGCCTTCCCACCATCAATAACGTGTGGAGCAACCACGTGGCGGTGCTCGTGGGCGATTTCTTTGTCACTGGGGCGCTGCGCTGTGGCGTGGCCACTGGCGATGGCCGCATTCTGAGCGCTCTTGCCGATATGGGGCGCGACTTGTCGCTGGGAGAGATTGACCAGGTGGACATCGCACGCAACCACAACATCGACGAGGCGACTTACATGGAGATTATCCGTGCCAAGACGGCTTCACTGTTTGAGTGCTGTGCCGTAGTGGGCGGATATGCCAACAATGCGCCGCAGACGGCTATCGATGAGTTGCGCCGCTATACACGCTATCTGGGCATCTGTTTCCAGATCAAGGACGACACCTTCGACTACTACAACGATCCCATCATCGGCAAGCCCACGGGCAATGACCTGCGCGAGGGCAAGGTGACGCTGCCGCTCATCTATGCCCTGAACCGCACCGACCTGCCCGAGCACGATGAGATGTTGGCCCTGGTCAATAAGGACGACCGCACGGGCGAGGACATTGACCGCCTGATCGAGTTCGCCAAGCGGGCTGGCGGTATTGACTATGCCTACGAGACGATGGTCCGCCTGCGTGACGAGGCCAGCACGATCCTGTCGCCCTATCAGCCCGATGTGACCATCGATCAGTTCCGCGAGATCTTTGACTACGTCATCGAGCGGAAACTTTAAACAACCATCATCTTGCTGGAGCCTTATTTGATAGCGGGATGTGTCGAGGCTGGCTGTGACGAGGCTGGCCGAGGCTGTCTGGCGGGGCCAGTGACGGCCGCTGCGGTGATATTGCCAGCCGACTTCCACAACGACTTGATCAACGACAGCAAGCAGCTGACCGAGCGCCAGCGCGAACGCTTGCGCCCCGTGATCGAGCGCGAGGCGGTGGCGTGGGCCGTGGCGATGGTGTCCCCTCAGGAGATTGACCGCATCAACATCCTGCGGGCCAGCATCACGGCGATGCACCGTGCCCTGGACCAGCTCGCGGTGCGTCCCGAGGGCATCCTTGTGGACGGCAACCGCTTCTTCCCCTATCACGATATCCCTTACACGACGATTGTCAAGGGCGACGGCAAGATGCTGAGCATCGCTGCCGCCTCAATCCTTGCCAAGACGCACCGCGACGAGCTCATGCGCCAGTTGGACACGGAGTTCCCGCAATATGGCTGGGCCCGCAACAAGGGTTATCCCACCCCCGACCATCGTGCGGCGATAGCCCAGCACGGCATCACCCCTCATCACCGCCACACCTTCCAGCTCTTGCCCCAACCATCGCTCTTCGACGGCATGCTGGACTGATGTGGGACACGGGGACGGTTCTTTTGTCCCACTTTTTCCCTTTTTGTGGCAAAAATGGGACAAAAGAACCGTCCCTTTGTCCCAAAAATGCAAAGAGTTATTGTATATGTGAATCTTGTGTTATTTCTCTCTCTCTTTACTTGATGACCTTGGTGGTCGAGGTTGTGCCGTCGCTGTAGCTGGTGACGACGATGTTCATGCCGTCGAACGGCGTGTCGGACTTCTGGCCGATCACGTTGTAATAGGCAACGCCAGTCACTTGCTTGTCAACCAGCACGTTGTTCAAGCCGGTGTGCTCGTTGACATCGTTGGCATAGAACGTGAAGTCGCACGTGCTCTCGGCGATGTAGTACTTGCCGTCGGCGGCAGCGTTGGCAGCTGCATCGCGGCGCGGGGCACGGTTGCCCATGGCATTGTCGTTGAGGTTGGCGACCCTGGTGTAGTAGGCCCTGACGATGAAGCTCATCGGCAATGACTCGATGACACCGGTCTCCTCGGCCTTCTCACGGAGCTTCTGGGCACCGAAGGTGGCACGCACTTCCAGATTGCTGGGCTCGCCCTGCTCGATGTCGCTCTGGCCGAGCTGGTACTCCTGCGGTGTGGTGCTCTTGTCAAAGGTGTTGTAGCCCACTTCCTCCATCATGTACTCGCCATTGTCGGTCAGGCGATAGTCGCGGTCAAGCTCGGGATGGTTCTCGAACTGCTGCTCGTTGAGCAGGTTGCGGTCCACCTTGCGCCATGCGCGCACCTTGTACAGGTCGTAGCCCTCGGGTACGTTCACGGGTGTTAGCTTCAGCTTGACGGTGTAGTGGCAGTACTTGTTGCCGCCATCCTCCCACACGGGATTGTATCCCAGCAGGTTGATGGTGTAGTCGCCGACCTCGGCACCGATGGTCGATACGGCAGTCTGCTGCACGGGAGCGCCATAGGTGTTGTAGTCACTGCGGCTGGTGAAGGTCTCGACCACGGGAGCGTAGTCATAGAGGCCTGCGCCCAGCGTCGTCACGACGTTGTCCACAAACAGGGCCTTCTTGGTCTCGCTCTGAGCGATATTCACGCTGCTGGTGTAGTTATTGTTCATCGCGATGGAGTAGAAGGTGGCCTGGTTGCCGGCAATGCCCGTGGGAGGCATGTCCTCCTCGTCCACATCGCCAGTGGCGGGATCAAATGCCGATGTCTCAAAGTCGAGGATCTCCTTGGCCTCGTCCTGTGCCCAGCGGTAGTTGTCATAGCGCAGGATCTCGGTCTTACTGCTATACTTCACGTCCACGTCCACGTTGCGGAAGTTATAGGGCAGGCTGTGGTTCACGTCCTCGTCGATCTGGCTGGCGGTGTAGCCCTCGATGTCCATGGCCGTCTTGTGGATTAAGACGCCGACCTGGTTACTGTGGGCGATGTTGCTGTCGGTGCCATCGATGGTGGTCGATGCGGTGAGTTCCACCTTATAGAGGTAGGTGCCCGGGTGGTTGTTGCCCAGTACCGACGCGCAGAAGTTGTCATACAGGTTGAAGTCGCTGAACGTCACGTTACCGCTGGCGTCGGCGCTGTAGTTAACGCGGCTCGGGTTGTTCATCTTGATCCAGTCCTTGCCGTTGCGGTTATACTGGCCCTCGCGGTTCTGGTTCTGCATCGCGATGGTGAGGCGACCGTTGCCGTCGCTGGTGGCGGTGGCTATCGGCAGCCAGCTCTCGCCGTTGTCCTCGCTGCGGTAGAAGGTGAACACGGCTCCGTTGCCCAGGTAGGCGCTCTTGACGTTGGTGCCCACGTTGTTGGTGACCTTCAACTGGTTGGCATAGTAGTTGGCCTCGGTCTCGGGATCGAAGCGGCTGTAGTGGTCAAACTTGGGCGAGAGGCCGAAGATCTCGCTCTTGTCGGTACCCGGGATGATGTAACTCTCCTCGTTGGACATCTGCAGCGACAGGAACTGGGTCTGGTCCTGGCCCTGAACGACGTAGGTCACCTGCTGGCCATTCTGCTGCATGGCGATATAGTCGGTATAGGTAGTCGTGTTCGGGTCGAGGGTGACAACGACGGGCTGGCCGTTGACCAGGACGGTGTCGCCGTTCTCGTCCACCTGGACGACGGGCTCATAGCTCCTGTTGCCGTCGCCATCGATGATGACGCGGTACAGGAAGTACTGACCCTCGTCGCTGGGCAGGAAGTCGAGCAGGTTGCTCTCCCAGCTCAGGTGCAGCTCATAGGCATTGTCATTCTTCTGCTCGCCAGTGATCTCGTTCTGGCGGATGACGTACAAGCCCAGCGTGGGACGATGATCCTGGTTGTAGTTCACGAACTTCTCGGCACTGCTCGGGTCGCGGGCTTGGTCACCGAAGGCATAGGCCGATGCCTTCCAGAACTTCATGCGGTAATCGGGTACAAAGAACATCATGTCGCGCACGTCCTGGCAGTCGGCACTCTCGCTGTCGATGCCATACATGTTGAACTCGTGGTTACCGCCGACGAAGGGGATGGAGACGCAATCATGCACTACCTCATAGGAGGCCATGTTCACCAGCTCCTGGTAAACGTCGGTCATGGCGCTGGTCGATGAGTTGGCCTGGTTGGGGCTGAATTCCTCAAACATGTGCTCAAACGGGGCCAGAACGGCACCACCGCTCGAGGAGTTGAAGGTGTTGTCGGTAAAGGTGGAACCCTTCAGGCTGGGGTAGGGCTGTACCTTGCTGTTGGTCCAGTCGCTCTCATAGGCCTGGCCGTGGTCAATGATGCGCAGCTGGCCCTTGGCCAGGAAGAAGAAGCGGTTCAGCTTGTCGGCATCGATCTTGAAGAGCGTGCCAGCCTCCTCGCCGGTTCCCGACTTCTTGTAGGTCGTGATGATGCGGGCTGACTTGAAGTTGTCGCCGATCTTGTCCCTGAGTGACTTGCCGCTGCTGCCGAAGGAGTAGTATTCCGTTTCTCCCGAGGGATTGGCACCGTCCTTCATCTCAATCATGATCAGGGTGATACCCTCCTCGTTGGGCTCATACTCGGTGGGATCCATATAATAGTAGGTAGAGCTGCCGGCGGTCCTGGACAGGATCGACTTCTGGGTGGGGATGTCCCAGCCATAGGTGTCGGTGTACTCGCGGCTGCTGTTGAGCTGGCCGACGGCCGAGTAGTTGACGGCAAACGCGTTGTTGCCGTTGATCGTCAGGCTCTCGGGAGCTCCAGCCTCGGTATAGCCGCGCACCTTGTTGCCAGGAATCTCGGGGGTCACGTAGATCTTGCGCAGCATGGCGATGATCTGGTTGGGATCGGTGGCCGTCTCCAGCAGGTTGCTGGTGTGGGTATTGTTGTTGTCGTCAACCCAGTCATAGGTCATGTCATACATGGCCGAGTGGTCGTTCTCGCCATACTTGATGCCCTTGCCCGTGAGGTTGAAGGTGCGGTCCGCAATGCCGTTGCCGAAGCTCAACGTGGCCGTGGCCGTGGCATTGCCCTCCTCGGTCGGGGTGAAGGTGATGTTGATGGTCATGCTCTCGCCGCTGGCCAGCTCGGTGGGCACATAGTCGGTCGAGTAGGGGGCCGTCAGGGCCGACAAGGTCGGGGTGACAGGCTGCACACCGTCGTTGGTGACGGTAATCGTGGTCGTGCGGCTGCTCTGGCCGTACTGCACGTCGCCAAAGTTGATCGTGCCGCCATCGGGCGATACCGTCACGGCATAGTCGGGCTGGACATACTTGGTGATGGTGAAGGCCCCCGTCGTGGCATCAATCGTGATGGTATAGATGCCGGCGGGTAACTGGATGGGATCGTCGTCATTGACGTCGATGGTGCCCGAGGTATTGCTGCCCCACACCCAGTCGCCGTTGCTGTTGGGACCGAACACCAGGCGGGTGTTCCAGGGATTGCTCTCGCCCAGTTTCCTGGCAAACAGGATGAACGTGTTGTCGGCACTGGCCGTGAAATTGGCGGTATAGGTGCCGTTGTCATAGGCCATCGGGGTGCCGTTATTGAAGTCCCACTGGTTCTGCACGCCATTGTCGGTGACAATGTAGAGGTCGGCGAGGTAGTTCACCGTGGCCGATGCCGTGACGCTGCCATCGTTGGCAGCCGATGCGGTGACGGTGTTACTGGCGCTCAGCGCGCGGCCCGTGTAGGCTACGCTGGTCGTGCCGCCCGTGTTGGACAGTGTCTCGGGATTCAGCGTCCAGTCTGCCGTGTTGGCCAGGCTGGCGTTGATGCTGCCCGTGATGTCGGTGCCGGTGATGGTGAAGGTGCCGGCGGCTGCATCATTGATGGTCAACGACTCGGGGGCAATCTCAATGGCGGGATTGGTTACCACGCTGCCGCCCTCATAGGTGATCGTCATTTTGGGCAGGAACGCTTGCAGATAGTTCTGATTGGCATTCTTGTTGTTGACGCGGTGGAAACCGCTGCTTGCCGCAGGCGCGGAAACGCCATACCAGTTGAACGACTGGTCACTGCTATTGCTTGTCGAAGCGCAATAGAGTTCAATAGCCAGATTGCCACCATTCCACGTGTAACCATTGGTGAAAGTAAAGGTCAACTCGGTGCCACTGTTGGATGGTGTCGTTCCGTAATCGCCTCCGAACACCTGGTTGCTCACGAGCGAACGGTTATTGAGGGTCGCCTCGGTTACAGCGGTGAGTTCCGTTTCACCCATGTATGCAAAGAAGCGACGATCGTAGATTTTGGAGGGAATCGACAAGTAGCCGTGGAACGTAATGGCCTTGATGGTCGCTCCGACGGGGAGTCCGCTCAAGTTTGCTGGGAGATAAATCATCTGTGACGTAAATTTGCTTGACGTACTCAGTGCTATGTCAGACGCATAGGGCACGTAGCTGTTGGTCGTCGTCCCGTCACAGACGGTCAGTGTTTCGTCGGCCCAGGCTGGCGGTATCGCCACGACGAGAGCCATCGCTAGAAATAGAAGTTTTACGAAATTTTTCATAACCACAGTAAAATTAATTAATAGGTATAGGCGCTTAGGTCGCACTAATTTGAATGGAATTATTACCTTTGCGCCATGGGAACAGAAAGAGATAAATTTAGAGGAGTGAATTCGATAAAGTTCTATAATCGTTTCAGATCCGACGAGGATTGTTATCGT
>JAFTEU010000088.1 GCA_017453505.1 Muribaculaceae bacterium | reverse complement strand
TTTTGAGCAGATTTTGACTTAACTTCGCAGGAGCATAGCGAGCTATGGTCCAAGAAGATAAGGCAAAAGGTGCCAAAAAGAAACAAAATCTGGTCAACTAAAAGATTAACATTTCGGTAATTTATAGAAGCCCCCATAATTCACCGCCATTGCAAGGAGCATTCACCATATGTTTCTTGCAATTCTTTTTTGACATGCCATCGGGCAAATGCCGAAAATCGGTTTCAAAATGACGTTTTTGCCCGTATTTTTATGATATTTCGACGATTTTATTGCATTTTCTGCTAATTTGTGTTAAAAACAGGCATTTTTTCGGCAAAAAATTAGGTGGTAAAAAACAATTGGCTTTAAATTTGCAACGGTTTTCATGGTATTAGTTTTTAAGATTATGGAAATTGGAATGTCGCGAGACAGATAATTTTTCCCAAGTTTAAGGTTTATGTTAATGGTATTAGAAGGTTAATTAGTTAAAACAAGCCTTTGACGTTGAGTCAAGGGCTTGATTTATTTTAGCCCCCCCTTACGCGTTTCTATCACTAACACAATCAAAATAGATTGAAATTCATTTTTGTTGAAAAAAAAGCGATGGTTTGCGTTTGTAAACCGATTTTATTTTGTAATTTTACAGCCCCAAATTTTACCGATAGCAACATGAGCAAGAATAAAGGCAAACAGAACAAGAAAATCAGTGAAAACCAAGGCATTTTCAATCCCGACATCAGCGGAGTGAAGAAGTCTGACGATTACCGCAAGTCACTCCAGGTAGAAGAGGCGATAGACAGGGAGAATGTCACCCGGTGGCAACAGTTCATGGCGTTCTTCCAGAACGGCAGGTTGCGCTTTGCCACAGGCATCATCATGCTGATGACCGGCATCTACCTGCTGATTTCGTTCTTGTCCTACTTCTTTGCCGCCGGCATGAGTGACCAGGACCGGATCGCCAATTACTCAATGATCGAGAACGCCAAGGTTCCTGACCAGATACGCAATGCCGGCGCCGCGATGGGCGCTTCACTGAGCGACTTCCTCATCTCAAGCGGTGTGGGAGTGGCCGCATTTATCATTGTGATATGGTTCTTGACACTGGGCATGCGACTGATACGCAAGAAGAAGTCCCATTTCTTCCAGTACACATTTGTGTGCCTTTTCAGCATCTTCACTTGTTCGATGATAGTGGGTGCCGCCACCTATTTCATGAAGCCCATCACTTTCTTCCCGCTGGGTGGCTACTTCGGCTTCTATGCCAACAAGTGGCTACTGGGACTCGTGGGACTCTATGGCATGGTTGCCGTGAACCTGGCCATCCTCATGTTGTGGGTATTCCTGACCTATCAGACATTCTCATCCCTCTACCACCAGTTGCAGCATGAGATAGAAAAGAAACGCAGCCGCAGCAAGGAAGAAGCCGAAAAGGTCATCAGCGAACCTGGTGAATCCACCTTCCTGGGTGGCGAACAACGCGTGAATGAAGAGGACTTGAATCAAAAGCAACGCAAGGAGCCCTCCACCCCCATGAGCAAGTTGCGACGAGTAAGGAATAATAAGACGCAGGCCGACGACTCAGCAACCAACAGTCCCGCCGCACGCCTCAAGCCCATCACCGCAAGCACCGAAGTGAGCAACCCTCATGACCCCACAGGAGAATACCGCCACTACCGCTTCCCCACCCTAGACCTGTTGCAGGACATCCGCATGAACCCCAACAGCGTTGACAAGCAGGAGCAGGACGAGAACAAGGAGCGCATCCGCGATACACTCAATAAATATGGTATAGAAATCAAGGAAATCATGGTTCACGTCGGCCCGACGGTTACTTTGTTTGAAATCGTGCCCGAAGATGGCGTGCGCGTCAACAAGATCCGCGGCCTCGAAGACGATATCGCCTTGAGCCTCGCCGCCCTGGGCATCCGCATTATCGCGCCCATGCCCGGCCGCGGCACCATCGGCATTGAGGTGCCCAACCGCGATCCCCAGGTGGTCCCCATGCGTGAGGTGCTCGGATCCAAGGCCTTCCAGGAGACCCGTGCCAAGCTGCCCATGTGCCTGGGCTGCACGGTGAGCAACGAGGTCTTTATCGCCGACCTGACCAAGATGCCTCACCTGCTGGTGGCAGGTGCCACCGGTAAGGGTAAATCGGTGGGTCTGAATGCCATCATCACGTCGCGGCTCTACACGAAGGGACCCTCGGAACTCAAGCTGGTGCTTGTCGACCCCAAGCGCGTCGAGTTCAGCGTCTATGCCGACCTGGAGAAGTACTTCTTTGCCAAGGCGCCCGGTGAGGACAAGGCCATCATTACCGATACCGACCGTGTCATCAAGACGCTCAACTGCCTGGTGCAGGAGATGGAAGACCGCTACAAGGTGTTTGAGGAGGTCAAGGTGCGCAACGTGAGCGACTACAACGAGCTGTGGCGCCGCGAGCTGCGCGAGGTGCGTGACGAGCACGGAGAGAAGAAATACCAGTTCATGCCCTACATCGTGGGCATTATCGACGAGTTCAGCGACATGATCATGACCGCCGGCAAGGAGGTCGAGACCCCTCTGGTGCGCATTGCCCAGAAGGCCCGTGCCGTGGGCATCCACATGATCATAGCCACCCAGCGTCCCTCTTCCAAGGTCATCACCGGCCTCATCAAGGGTAACTTCCCCGGCCGCGTGGCATTTGCCGTGGCAGGCCGCGTCGACAGCCAGATTATCATCGACCGCCCGGGAGCACAGCAACTCATCGGCCGCGGCGACATGCTGTTCCAGATCGATGGCGAGTTGACCCGCCTGCAGTGTCCGTTTGTCGATACGCCCGACATCGTACGCATCTGTGACTACATCAAGGAGCAGGAAGACAACGACCGTGACATCAACCATGAGCAGCCCTACATGCTGCCCGAGTATGTCGGCAAGGATGAAGGTGGCAGCGGCGATGCCAACGTGGGTAATGTCAAGGATCGCGACCCGCTGTTTGAAGAGGCCGTACGGTTCATCGTCATGGGCAATACCGCCAGCACATCATCGCTGCAACGGCGCTACGAGATCGGCTACAACCGTGCCGGACGCCTGATGGACCAGATGGAGCATGCAGGCATCGTGGGTCCGGCCCAGGGCAGCAAGCCCCGCCAGGTGCTGGTCAGCCCGATGGACATCGACCAGCTGTTCTCCTGATTGAGACCTAGAGTGCCGACTCGAGTTGGCACTCTTTTTGCAATATAGACAAACTGGAATATCCAGGTTTTTCTATCGGCTTTTTATAAAAGAAATGACAATGAAACGAATTATCATCACATTCCTCACTTGCATCGCCGCCATGCTCATGCTAGCCCAGACACCCACTGCAATGCTCGACAAGTGCGTGGCCGCTGTCAACGCCGGTGGCGGCGTGACGGCCAGCTATACCATTACCTCAAGCCAGGGCACCAGCAACGGCACCATCGCCATGCAGGGTCACAAGTTCCGCATCATCTCAGCCGAAGCCAAGTGCTGGTATGACGGCAAGACCCAGTGGTCATGGTCTCCAGTGACCAACGAGGTGAATATAACATCACCCACTGCCGACGAGCTGCAGTTGACCAACCCCGTGGCAGCAGTACAGCATTTCAAGGCTAACTTCAACATGAAGAAGGCCAAAGCCAAGACGGCCAAGACCTATGTCATCAAGCTCACGCCCAAGAAGAAGGACAACATCAAGACACTGTGGCTCTACTTTGACGAGACGACCTCGCTGCTGCGCACCGCCCGCTTTGAGATGAGCGACAAATCGGTTTACTCCATCAAGATCACGGGCTACAAGCATCAGTCACTTCCTGCCAGCACCTTTACTTTCAACAAGTCGATGGTACCCGCGGGGACCGAGGTTGTGGACTTGAGATAACCAAGTATCAACTGTCGTTTCTACCATGATACATTATTTAATAGGCCCTGCTGTGGGTGGTGTGATCGGTTACATCACCAACTATATCGCGATTCGCATGTTGTTCAGGCCCCACCAGGCCAAGTACTTCATGGGCATTCACGTCCCGTTCACGCCAGGCATCATCCCCAAGGAGAAATGCCGCATTGCCACGTCAATAGGCAAGGCCGTGAGTGAGAACCTGATGAACCGCGAGGTGCTGGAACGCAGCCTCCTGAGCCAGGAAATGCTGGACAAAATGGGTAGCGCCATCGACGAGTTTATCGTCACCCAGAGCCATAATCAGGAGACAATCGAGCAATTTGCCGCCCATTATCTGTCACAGGAGGATATCACAGCCATGCGGAGCAATGTGACATCGGGGATTGTCAAGATGATAACGGCCAAGTTGCAGAACAGCCAGCTGGGCGACAATATCGCGCGCTTGGCCACCGAGCACGCTCTAGAGAAGACCCGCAACTCACTGGCTGGCCGTCTGGGGGCCGAGGTGATTGTCCAGACGCTCGCCCAACCCATCGAAAAGGTGCTGGCCAAGCACATCAACGAAATCCTGCAGAACAATTCACAGCACATGGTCGAGGGGCTTGTTCAAGACCAGTCCACCCAACTGATGGGCTTGAAGATGAGTGAGCTGACCACAGGCAGGGAAGAACAAGTTGCCCAGATCAAAAACGGCATTCAGAGCGCCTACCGTGTCATCATTACCGAGCACCTGCCACGCATCCTGCAAGACATCAACATCAGCGCCATCATCGAGCAGCGCATTAATGAGATGGACATGAATGAGGCCGAAGCCATCATCCTCGACGTGATGAAGAAAGAACTGCGCGCCGTCGTCTGGCTCGGAGCACTCTTGGGGACAATCATGGGTACGATTACCTCCTTCTTCTAGACTCTATCATAGCGCCGAATGCGTCTTTATCGCCTTTATTTGCTATTTTCCTGCATTTTATTCATTCCTTTGGACATGTCCATCGCCGTTACCACCTGCACCGATGGTTCTACCAGTGCTGTCAAGATTGTGGAGTGATCATCACTTCACGGTCATTGTTGCCTAACAAAACAGGCGGCTCGATTGAGCCGCCTGTTTTTATCGATTGCTAGTGAACAATTGCAAGTATTACTCTACTTGCCATGTGTCCCCTGCCATGATGACATCGTGCAGACAGGTAAAACCGTGCATGGCCTTGGCCTGCTCTACCTGTTCGGCGACAGCGGTCTCATAGGTGGGTGCTTCAACACTGCGGATGACACCCAGGGCTACGGGCAAGTCGGTGCCATCCATCATGGCGAGCATCTGGTGAACAAAGGAGCTCTGGCAATGGGCGTCATGCACGAGCACGTCGTCGATGGTGTAGCCGTCCTCACCTATAGTCACCGCCTTGAGGCCGAAACCGTCCTGGACGATACCACGGTTCTTATCCTTACCGAAGATCATCTTCTCGCCATGAACGAGGTGGATGGTTCGGTCGGGACGGTTCTCACGATCAGTGATATAGCTGTGAATTCCGTTATTGAAGATCATGCAGTTTTGCAGGATCTCCACTACCGAGCAGCCCTTGTGCCGGGCAGCGGCCATCATCACCTCCTGGCTGATATCCAGAGCGACATCCAGGCTGCGGGCAAAGAAGGTGCCACGCGCGCCGAAGGTGAGCTCGGCAGGGATGAACGGGTCCTCGACCGTGCCATAGGGCGATGACTTGGACTTGAAGCCGCGAGCACTCGTGGGAGAGAACTGGCCCTTGGTGAGGCCGTAGATGCGGTTGTTGAGCAACAGCAGGTTCACATCGATGTTGCGACGCACCTCGTGGATAAAGTGGTTGCCACCGATGGCCAGGCAGTCGCCGTCACCCGAGACCTGCCAGACGGTCATCTCGGGATTGGCGGTCTTGAAACCGGTAGCCACGGCACCACCACGGCCATGAATGGTGTGGAAGGCATAGGTGCGGGTATAATAAGGCAGTCGCGAACTGCAACCGATACCCGAAATCACTGCTGTCTTCTCGGGCGGGATATTGAGTTGCGCCATGGCCTTGAGCAGGACATTGAGCACAGCGTGGTCACCACAACCGGGGCACCAGCGCACGGGTTGGTTGTTCTTGAAATCGAGTGGCTTGTGAGCCATTGCGGGCTGGATATTTTCGTTCTGTTCCATTACAATTCCTCCTCCATCATGATGTTTTTAACTCCTTCTACAATCTCCTGAACCAGGAACGGTTGACCCTGAACCTTATTAACGTGACAGATGTTCAGGTTGGGAATCTTGCTCTGCAGGTAGCTGGCCAGTTGTCCGGTATTCAGCTCGGCGACAATCACCGTCTTGTAGCGGCTGAGCAGCTCGGCGGTGTTCTTGGGCAGCGGGTTGATGTAACGGATGTGGGTCATGGCAATCCTGAATCCCTCATCATTCAAGCGGTTGACAGCGTCAAGGATGTGACCATAGGTGCTGCCCCAGCCCAGGATGATGGTGTCGGCGCTGGCATCGCCCTTGACCTTGAGTTCGGGAATATCATTGGCGACATTGGCGATCTTCAATCGGCGTGTTTCCACCATGTGGGCATGGTTGATGGGGTCGTTGCTGAGCACACCAAGGTTATAGTCCTTCTCCAGGCCACCCACAACGTGCTCCAGGCCCGGAGTGCCGGGAATGGCCCAATAGCGGATGCCCAGGGCGTTACGCATGAACGGAGTCCAAGTCGGCTTCAATGCCTCGGGGACATAATTGGGCTTGATGACAGGGTACTCACCCTCTTCGGGGATACGCCATGCCGAGGAACCGTTGGCAATAAAGGCATCGGTCAGCAGGATGACGGGGGTCATGTGCTCGATGGCGATGCGTGCTGCCTGGAAGGCCATCTTGAAGCAGTCGGTGGGCGATGCTGCTGCAAGCACCACGAGGGGGCTCTCTCCACTGCGGCCATACAGCGCCTGGTTCAGGTCGGTCTGCTCGGTCTTGGTGGGCAGGCCTGTCGAGGGACCGCCACGCTGCACGTCAACGAGGACCAGAGGCAGCTCGGCCATCACGGCCAGGCCTAGGGCCTCGCTTTTCAACGCCAAGCCGGGGCCCGATGTAGTAGTCACTGCCAGGTGGCCGGCAAACGCCGCGCCGATGGCTGAGCAGATGCCACCAATCTCGTCCTCCATCTGGATGGCCTTGACGCCCAGGTCACGGCGCTTGGCCAGCTCATGCAGGATGTCGGTGGCAGGGGTAATGGGATATGAACCCAGAAACAAGGGACGACCGCTCATCTCCGAAGCTTTGATCAAGCCCCAAGCGGTTGCCTTGTTGCCGCTCACGTCGGTATAGGTACCGGGACGCACCTCATCGCTCTGGATGCGGTAAGTCGAAACGGTGGCGTGGATGTTGTGACCATAGTTGTAACCGCCCTTGATAACGAGCTCGTTAGCAGCATAAACGTCGGGCTTTTCGGCAAACTTGGCCTTGAGGAACTTCAATGGGGCTTCCATCGGGCGGTTGAAGAGCCAGCACACCAGACCCAGGGCAAACATGTTGCGGCACTTGAGCTGTGACTTCAAGTCCATGCCGGTGTCCTTCAGGGCCTCTTTCACCATCGTGGTGATAGGAGCCTCAATGACTTGAGCCTTGAGGTCAAGCTCCTCGTAGGGGTCATCTGTCGTGTACAGCGCTTTGTCGAGTCCTGCCTGAGTAAACGTGTCGATGTCAACGATAGCGGCACCGCCCTTGCGCAGGAATTGTGCGTTCTGCTTTAGCGCTGCGGGGTTCATAGCCACAAGCACGTCGCACTCGTCACCAGGAGTGTGCACGCCATGGCCGATGTGAACCTGGAAACCAGAGACACCACCCAGTGAACCTTGCGGGGCGCGCACCTCGGCGGGGTAATCGGGGAACGTTGAAATGCGGTCGCCCAGACCTGCACTCACATTAGAGAAAATGTTGCCAGCCAGCTGCATACCATCACCGCTGTCGCCTGAGAAGCGAACGACGATGCTCTGCCTGAACTGGACTTTTGCTTTTTCTGCCATGTCAATAAAAAATCTTCTATCTTATTATGATTTGAAAACTGCCGCAAAAGTACAACTTATTTCTTTATCCAAGTATCTTTTTTGAATATATTTACATAATGACCCATAGATTGTTTTGCTTGCTCCACAACACCATTCTACCACAGCAAGGCCTCCACTTGGTTGATGAAATGGCACGTTTGACTGAAAAGCGGGAATCAGTGACACGATAATCGCATATTATTGCGTTAAATAGATAAAACAAAGCCAAATCAGCATATTGTTTCGGGTTTTACACATCAATATTTACAGAAAGGACTAGTCATGAATACAACCATCAAGTCAATATCGACAGCAATCACTGCTATCTAGCTGTAGTCTTGCAACGAGGGAAATGGACGGTTTCATCCAGGTTGATGGCGGACGATTAACCGCTATCAACATTGGTGATGGAGAATGGGGCAACGAGTCTATCGAGAGTTAAAGCAGACTCCATATCTCAGGCGGACAGGTAAGGTGTATTCCTATGATGGCGCTATGATGCCCAAGCCACAATGGCATCAGCGGCGGAATGTTGTTTGCCTACTCGATTAGGGGGCTTCTATAAATTAGCTTGACATTGATTTTGATTTATTTTTGAGCAGATTTTGACTTAACTTCGCAGGAGCATAGCGAGCTATGGTCCAAGAAGATAAGGCAAAAGGTGCCAAAAAGAAACAAAATCTGGTCAAC
>JAFTEU010000087.1 GCA_017453505.1 Muribaculaceae bacterium | reverse complement strand
TGAAAACTGAAAACTGAAAATCTGTTTCGATTTTGGCGCGGTTGCCCTGGATAACCTCTTGCAAAATTTGCCCAATCCAGAGAAATGTTATACTTTTGCATATTGGCGGATGATGTCACAATTCACGCCCGAACAATTAAGACTTCACGACATGCGCTCAACCTGGGACATCACGGTCAAGGTCTTCACGACCTACTTGATTCTGCTGGCGGCCTTCTTTGTGCTGATGTTGGCCACCAGTGCCATTCCCGTGACAGCTATTCAGGAGAGCCTCGTGACATCGTTGCCGACTATCGAGCAAGAGGGTGACTACCCCACTCACGGGCCTTCCATCACCATGCAGGACAACTTCACCGACTGCCTGATGCTGAACATCGCGGCAGGTATCGACGGTAGCCATCCCGTGTCCGGCGCGATGGAGTGCACGCTGCACCTCGCCGACGACGGCAACATCATCACCAGCACCCGTGGCCTGCTCGACGGGCAAGCGGTGGATTCACGCCCCTATGCCCGCTACTGGCACGGCAACCAGGTGACGCTGCGGCCACTGTTGTGTGTCATGGGCTATCGTGGCATCAGGGTGCTCAATTATGTCCTCCTCGGTCTGCTGGCACTGGCCTGCATCCTGCTGGGTTACAGGCAGGTGTCGCGTTCCTTCGCTGTCGTGCTCACCCTCGGGCTGGTGGCTGTGACGGGCTGGCTCGTGCCGCTCAACATGCAGTTCACCACCTGCTTCCTGATCATGCTGGTGGCCATGCTGGCCATCATGCTCATGCCGCGACGGCTGCACTCGACGGGTGCCGCGTGCGTGGCGTTCTTCGTCATCGGTGGAGTGACCCAGTTCTTTGACCTGTTGACCACACCCGTCATCACCCTGGGCCTGCCGCTCATCGTCTGGTGCATGATGCACAAGCCCGAGCGCGCCTGCCGCATGGTCATCCTGCTGTCGCTCATGTGGGGGCTGGGATATGCCTCGCTGTGGGCTTCCAAGTGGGTGCTGGCCAGCATCATCACGGGGCATGACATCATCGGCGATGCCATGTCCAGCGTGCGGCTGCGCTCCGTCGGTGGAGCTGCCGCCGAGCAGGGGCTCACGGCCACGGCCATCTACAAGTATTACTGGTCGATGCTGGCCAGCCGCGGTGTCGCCGCACTCGGGGCGCTGCTGGTGGCCATCGTCGCCGTCATCGTCGCCTACCGCCGCTGGGGTCGCCCCTACCGCATCATCAACGCTCACCTGTGGCTGCTGCTCGTGGCCGCCATTCCGGTGGCATGGACGCTGGTGCTGGCACAGCACACGTTCCTGCACCACTTCTTCACCTGGCGCATCGTGCTCGTCACGGTGGTCGCCCTGCTGTTATTTGTCTGTCACACCCTTAGCTTCAAGAAAACGATATGAACAAGCAAGTCGCTGTATTGATTCCGTGCTACAACGAGGCCATCACCATCGGCAATGTCATCGACAAGGTAAAGAACGCCATGCCCCAGGCACGGGTCTATGTGTTTGACAACAACTCGACCGACGACACGGCCCGCATCGCCGCCGAGCACGGTGCCATCGTGGACCGCGAGTACCGCCAGGGCAAGGGGCACGTCATGCGATCGATGTTCCGCAAGATCGAGGCCGACTGCTATGTCATGATTGACGGCGACGACACCTACAGCGTCGAGGAGATGCCCCGCATGTGCGACATGGTGTTGCAGGAGGGTGTCGATATGGTCGTCGGCTGCCGCACCAACTACCTCAACGTCAACCAGCGCCCCATGCACAACTCGGGCAACCTGCTCGTCAGGTTCCTCATCAACAAGCTCTTCAACAGCAACGTCCCCGACATCATGACCGGCTACCGCGCCATGAGCCGCGACTTCGTCAAGACCTTCCCGCTACTGAGCAACGGCTTTGAGATCGAGACCGAGATGACCATCTATGCCCTCGACAACAACTACCTCATCAAGTCCATCGACACCCGCTACCAGGACCGTCCCGAGGGCAGTTCGTCCAAACTCAACACCCTGGCCGACGGCTACAAGGTTCTCAAGACCATCCTCAAGCTCTTCATCAACAACAAGCCGCTGATGTTCTTCTCCATCTGCTCCTTGCTGGCCCTGCTGGTCGCCGTCATCGCCTTGATACCCGTGTTCGCCGAGTACTTCCGCACAGGCCTCGTGCCGCGCTTCCCCACCCTGTTTGTCGGCTGCATGCTCATCATCCTGTCATTCCTGTCGCTGTCGGTGGGCCTCATCCTCAAGTTCATGAACCTGCGCCACAAGCAACTCGTCCAACTCATCCGCAACACCATGCACTGACCAGCACTGCCGGTGAGAAAGCCCCACTAGGGGCTCCAGTGAAATTTCAGTGTTGCCGAGTAGGGCCTCGCCTTGGCGTGGCCGCAATACACCTGTATGTAATACACTGATTCACAGCTTTTTTATATTGGTGTCCGGGGAAAGTCCCGTTAGGGACGACCAGGGCATAGGCAGGGGTGTAACGAGGCGAAGCCGAGTGAAACCCCTGTGGGCAATTTGAAAAGACATCCTAGCCCCATCGGGGCGACAGGCTTAGCATCAGCTACTTACTGTCGCCCCGATGGGGCTAAATATTGGTCTGGGTTGACACGATGCAGGGGTTCCGTTCGGCTTTGCCTCACTCCACCGCCTGCCTATGCCCTGGCCAGCCCTAACGGGCTTCAGAGCAGGTCCCATTACACGAAACCACCTTTACGATATTGTTTTAAAGGTG
>JAFTEU010000005.1 GCA_017453505.1 Muribaculaceae bacterium | reverse complement strand
CGTCGGGCCAGGGATTTGCCGCCGACTTCCTTCAGACATTGCGTCACCACAATGCCCTTGTCTTGGGCTATGCGCTTCCCGCCATTAGGGCGCGCTCGGGACTTGCACCCGTTAGAACATGACCATGCCGTGCGTACAACAAGCAACGGCGGGTTGCCCCGCCGTTGTCATCCATATAAGGTTTGCTAATGGTATTGAGAATGATTTAGCCCAGTCGCTTGAGTTTCACGGTGAAGTGGCGCATCAGGGGAGCTTCCCACTCGATGGCGACACCGCGTGTGATCTCGTTGCGGCGGTCATAGACGTTCTTCAATGCGGCGGCGATGACGTTCATGTGGTTGTCGGTGTAAACGCGGCGTGCGATGCACAGGCGCAGCAGGTCGAGGCCACCGAAGCGGTTCTCACGGGTCACGGGGTCACGGTCGGCCAGGATGTAACCGATCTCGCAGCCGCGGATGCCAGCCTCGAGGTAGAGCTCGCAGGTCAGGGTCTGAGCGGGGAATTCTTCCTTGGGCACGTTGCACAGCACCTTGTCGGCATCGATGAACAGGGCATGACCTCCAACGGGACGCTGGTAAGGAATGCCATACTCGTCGAGCTTCTTGGCCAGGTACTGAACCTGGTGGATGCGGGTCTCGAGCATCTCAAACTCGGTGTTCTCGTCCAGACCTACTGCCAGTGCGTTGAGATCACGGCCGTTCAGACCACCATAGGTGAGGAAGCCCTCGAAGGGGATGCAGAACAGCTTGGCACCCTCGTACCAGTCCTCGCGGTTGGTAGCGATGAAACCACCCATGTTCACGAGGCCGTCCTTCTTGGCCGACATGGTCATGGCATCAACATAGGAGTACATCTCGCGGGCAATCTCCTTGATGGTCTTGTCGGCATAGCCCTCCTCACGGGTCTTGATGAAGTAGGAGTTCTCGGCAAAGCGTGCGCTGTCCATCACAACGGGCACGCCATACTTGTGGCACAGCTCGCAGGTGTCCTTGATGTTCTGCATCGACACGGGCTGACCACCGACGGTGTTGTTGGTCACGGTCAGTACCATGAAGGGGACGTTACCGGGGTTCTCCTTGAGCACCTTCTCGAGCTTCTCGAGCGACACGTTGCCCTTGAAGGGAATCTCGAGCTGGGTGTCCTTGGCCTCGTCGATGGTGACGTCGATGGCCTTGGCGTGACGGCTCTCGATGTGGCCCTTGGTGGTGTCGAAGTGGGCATTGCCGGGAACGACATTACCTTCCTTGACCAGATAGGAGAACAGTACGTTCTCGGCTGCACGGCCCTGGTGGGTGGGGATGACATACTTGAAACCGAAGATGCGTTGCACTACAGATTCAAACTTGTAGAACGAGCTGGCACCGGCATAGCTCTCGTCGCCGAGCATCATCTCAGACCACTGGCGGTCGCTCATCGCGCCGGTACCGGAATCGGTCAGGCAGTCGATGTAAACCTGGTCGGCCTTGAGCATGAACACGTTGTTGTGAGCTTCCTTGAGCCATTGCTCGCGCTCGGCACGGGTGCTCTTGCGCAGCGGCTCGATCATCTTAATTTTCCAAGATTCTGCAAATGGTAATTCCATTGATATTCAAATATTTAGGTTAAACTTTTCTTATACTCACTTTGAAAAATTGAGCCTCCAAAAAAGGTAATTATATTCAATTTTTATGCAAAGTTACGGCAAGTTGGCGAACTGGCAAAATCTCAGCCGATTTTTTTGCCCGGTTGATTATTTTTAACAATTTCGTTACAGCAGGTGACTATTCACCGAATCATCTGCCGAAGAGCCTCACGCAAAGCCGCAAAGGCGCTAAGTTTTTTTCTAGTGGGTGATTTGTCTGATGGTGGACTGACAATTTGGCATGGGATTTGCAGGATGCAGTGGTGTAATGAATGATTTGAGTTAATGAAGAAAGGAGCGTACGATGTCTGTTTTTAGAGTGATATTGTCAATCATTTTCCCGCCGCTGGCTGTGCTGGACAAGGGATGCGGCTCGGTGCTGATCGTGACACTGCTCACACTGGCCGGTTGGATACCTGGGGTCATCGGTGCCCTGGTGATTCTCAACAACAAGAACACTGTGGCCGAACGGAACACTTATCCCGCCTATCCGACCCAATATAACAAATAACCGCACTCGCTGCGACAATTGATAGTGCTGCCTTCAGGAAAAGAGTATGTCAAGAAATTAACAGATGCAGTACACACCAGGGACATTGTGGGCCTGACCGCCCATGATGTCCCTGCTTTTTCGGGTTACCTTGGGGTTGCCTGGCATAGCCTGAGCGCGATTTGAGCGGCCTCGTGGCGTGCAGGCTTGCCGGTGGGTGTCATGGGAAGAGCATTGACGGGAAGAATGCGCTTGGGACGGGCAAACCTGGTGAGAAGGCTGTCGCAGGCAGCCTTGACGGCGGGAATGTCGCCGGCAGTACCCTGCAGGAGCATCACCACGATTTCGCCGAATCTGGCATCGGGACACTTGGTGATGAGGAAGGGCAGCGAGAGGTGTGGAGCAAGGGTCTGCTCGACCTGCTCGATGTGGATTTTCACGCCACCGGTGATGATGACGTTATCGATGCGCCCCAGCACCTTGAAGCGCTGTGTGCCCGGCTCCATCTCCACCACATCACGAGTCACGAGGCGCTCGGGACACAGGTGGGGTGCCTCGATGACGAGGCACTGGTCGTCATTGACCGACAGGGAAACTCCCGGCATGGGGGTGAACCACGGCGTTGCCCCGGAACCACTCACGCGGCGCAGGGCGACATGGGACAGTGTCTCGGTCATTCCGTAGCTGTGCCAGATGGCATTGTCGAAAGCCCGAAGCTGATCTTCCAGCGACGGGTCGAGCGGTCCACCGCCGATGATGATGTGGCGGATGTGGCCCAGTATCTCGCGCTCCCGCTCTACTTGCAGACTGCTGTAAACCTGCATCGGTACCATCGCGGCAAAAACCACATTTTTGCCCATTTCATCGGAGAAATCGGGCAACGCAAGGGGATGGCTTGACGGGGCTACGGACAATAATTGCAGTCCCCGCTCGATGGCGCGCACGACCATCATCTTGCCGGCAATGTAATCGACACTCATGCACAACAGGGCGGTGTCGCCCGCCTGGAGCCCCAGAAAGCCACAAGTGGCGCGTGCACTGGCCAGCATGCGGCGTTTCTCGACCTGCATCACCTTGGGTGTGCCTGTCGAGCCGCTGGTGCGCACCTCGATGGTGTCGCTGGCATCATTCCACTCGTTGATGAACTCGTCAAAAGACATTTTTTTAGTTAGGAATTAGAAATTAGGAATTGGCATCCGCATTCTGCATTCTGACGGCTGATGGCTGACAAACTTTCTATATATTCATTTTTATATTTTGTTGATTTCTTGACGTTTATGCCAACCCCGCTTTGCGGCTATGCGTGAGGCATACGGGATGAGGGCTTTCAATGTCTGCCGTGCCACAATCGGTCGCCACGGATGGTGATGGGGATGGTGTCGATGTTGTCGGTGAAGAGTTGGCCGGTGCCCAAGCCTTGAGGTATGGTGATGGCGGGTCCATAGACCTCGGCCGCGAGGTGGGCGATGGCGTTGAGGCCCACGTTGCTCTCCAGCGCACTGGTGATCCATGAGCCGATGCCGCGCTCCCGTGCCAGCGCAATCCACTCGCGGCAACCCGCCATGCCGCCGTGCAGCGATGGCTTGAGGATGATGTATTGCGGACGGATGGTTTCGAGCAGTTGGCGCTTGCGCTCTGGCATGTTCACGCCGATGAGTTCCTCGTCCAGGGCGATGGGCAAAGGGGAAGAGGCACACAGGCGGGCCATTTCTTGCCACTGCCCCGCCATGATGGGCTGCTCGATGGAATGGATGTCGTTGACGGCCAACTGCTGGAGACGATCCATGGCTTCGGCTGGAGAAAAGGCACCATTGGCATCAACCCGCAACTCGATGCGGTCGCTGCCGTAGCGGTCGCGCAGACGGCGGATCAACGTGATTTCATCGGCAAAATCGATGGCACCAATCTTGATTTTCACACAGGAGAAGCCCTGAGAGAGCTTCTGCTCCAGGCGTGCAGCCATCGTGTCAAAGTCGCCCATCCAGACCAGTCCGTTGATGGGAATTCCCTCCTCGCCACGGGCAAAGGGTGTGTCGGACAAGGCTGTGCTGCCGCCAGCATGCAGCTGCCGCCAAGCCGTTTCCAGGCCAAAGAGCATCGACGGCACGTCGCGCAGCGCATCCACATCGATGCCGCCACGGGCACACACGTCGTCACAATGGCGGCGCAGCACCGCATCATAGTCGGGCAGGTCGTCACAGCTGAGCCGCGGCAACGGGGCACACTCCCCCACCCCCTCAATTTCCGGCAGGTCATCGCAAGTGAGACGGACAAAGCGGCTCGTGCGCGTGCGGTAAACACCGCGCGAGGTGCCCGCAGGCTCCTTGAAGTGGAACACACGGGTGGTGATATCGATGTGATAACGGCTCATCAGGGCAGGTAGGGATACTGGTCAAAGTCGGGTTTGCGCTTCTCGAGGAAGGCCTTGCCACCCTCTTGAGCCTCGTCCATGCAGTAATAGAGCATGGTGCAATCACCGGCGAGTTGCTGGATACCGGCCTGGCCGTCCAGCTCGGCATTGAGACCCATCTTGATCATGCGCAGGGCGAGCGGCGAACGCTCCATCATCGTCTGGGCCCACTCGACACACTCGTCCTCGAGACGTTCCAGGGGGACCACCTTGTTGACCATGCCCATCTGCTCAGCCTCACGGGCAGTATATTGACGGCAGAGGAACCAGATTTCGCGGGCCTTTTTCTGACCCACAATGCGGGCCAGATAGGACGAACCGAAGCCCGCGTCAAACGAGCCCACCTTGGGTCCCGTCTGGCCGAAGATGGCATTCTCGCTGGCAATCGTCAGGTCACACACCACGTGCAGCACGTGTCCGCCGCCGATGGCATAGCCATTGACCATGGCGATGACGGGCTTAGGCAGACGGCGAATCTGCATCTGCACGTCAAGCACGCTCAAGCGGGGCACACCCTCGCTATCGACATAGCCGCCGCGTCCCTTGACGTGCATGTCGCCCCCGGCACAGAAGGCCTTGTCGCCGGCACCAGTGAGCAGTACCACACGGATGTCGGAAGCCTCGCGGCAGTGGTTGAACGCCTGGGACATCTCCAGCGTCGTCAACGGCGTGAAGGCATTGCGGTAGCGCTCGCGGTTGATGGTGATCTTGGCGATGCGGTCATATTGCTCAAACAGGATTTCCTTGAAATCAAATCCCTCAATCTTCTTCCATTCTCTTGTAGCCATAATAAGTTGTCAGTTTTCAGTTGTCAGTTGTCAGTTGTCAGTTGTCAGTTGTCAGTGATGAGGTGGCTTGTTGCCAGACGCGGCGGTCGTTCGCCCCGTCGGTAACCACCTCGAGCAGGCGCGGGCGGGCACTATCGTCCTGCACGAGCCACGTGATGCCGCTGTACAGGTCTTCGCTGCCGTAGGCCACACGATATTCCACGCCATGCTGCTCACAGCAGCCACGGGCATGAGTCCTGTGGCTGGCCGCTATCATCGTGTCGCGAGCCGGCGATGCCTCCAGGCCAGGCAGTTGGGCAAAAATGCCGCCACCGCCGTTGTTGAGCAACAGGATGCGCAGATTGCCACGCAGGTTGCTGTTCCACAAGGCATTCTGGTCGTAGAAGAAACTCAGGTCGCCCGTCACACACAGGACACGTTCATCGGTCACAGCCGCACAGCCCGCAGCCGTCGATGTCGAGCCCTCGATGCCGTTGACCCCACGGTTGCAACGGACATGTTGCCGCGCAAACAGGTTGGCCAGACGCACGGGCTGACTGTTGGCAAAATGCAGCACAACGGGCTCATTCAGTTCACTAGCCGACTGCAAGGCCAACTTCACAGCCAGCATCTGGGAAAAATCGGGTCGCAGATAGTCGAAATGCCAGGCAATCTGATCCAAATGTTCACACCACAGCCGGGCAAAGGGGTTGCCCTTGGCAATACCAAACAGTTTCTCCAGCGCATGTAGAGCCGCTTGAGGAGCACAGTGAATTATCTGGGTCAAGTTGCCAAAAGTATCATGGATCTCGCCGTGCTCATCAATCTGAATCATGGGCACCTCCGTCAGCCGGCGCAGATAGGCCTTGATGCGCTTGCTCACGAGCGTACCGCCCATGTAGATGACAAAATCGGGCGCAAAATCGGGATTCTGCTCCACCAGGGGAAGCAACTCGTCAAATGCGTTGCCGCCGACATCCGAGCCCAATGACTCGACAAGCACTGCCATGTGAGGCACCAGATGGTTCATGATTTCATGGGTGACCACGCCGCGATCCAGTTGACCGATGACCAGCATGGGCTTTTGTGCCATCTTGACGGGCTTTAACACCTCAAAAAGCGCCATTTCATCGGCAAAAATGGGCAATGAGGTAATGATACGCTCCATGGACAACGAGGGCACCGTGAAGTTGAACAAGGGCTCGTCGTAGGGGACATTGATGTGTACAGGACCGCCACGGCGGGAAGCCAGCAGCGCCTCGTTGGCCAAGCGGTTGCATTGCCAGCGGGTGAGGTCATCGTGAGGCTCCACCAGATTGACATCCATCAGCGTGAAGCGCGATAAGACATCGGGCTGGTCGATGGTCTGCCCCATCTGCTGCCCGATGTGGGCCATGGGACGGTCGGCACTGATGACCACGAGCGGCAGATGGCGATACCAAGCCTCGGCAACAGCAGGTGCCAGATTAAGCACTGCCGTGCCCGAAGTCACCACTACAGCTACGGGTTCCCGTAGCTGTTCGGCCATGCCCAGGGCGAAGAATCCCGCACTGCGCTCGTCGGTCACGGGATAGCACTTGACCTGCGGGCACTCGTTGAGGTTGTGAACGATGGGCGCATTGCGCGATCCGGGGCACACCACGGCGTGAGTGATGCCGTGACCCAACATCACCGCACACAGTATGTTAATATTATCCTTGTCGCTGTAACTCATGATATTACTTAGCAATTAGAGATGACATGGACTGCATCTTGGCAGCGGTTTCGTCCCATTCCATTTTTTCTTCGCTCTGGGGCAGGATGCCACCGCCTGCATAGAGGCGGTAACGATCCCCCATGATGAGCATGCAGCGCAACGAGACATACATCGCCGTTTCACCGTTGATATCCAATGGTCCCGAGAAGCCGCTGTAATAACTGCGTTCACAAGACTCATTGTCAATGATAAATCGATGAGCTTCCCGCTTGGGCAGGCCACACACGGCAGGCGTGGGATGCAGGTCTTCCAGCAAATGTCCCACAGATACACCGTCACGTAGCGAGAACGAGAAGTCGGTGCGCAGGTGCACCAATTTCCCAGATTGGGTGGTATAGGGACTGCCCATCGACACATCATCGCTGTAATGTTCAAGACAATCCTTGATATAATGTGCCACAAAGGCTTGCTCCTGTACATTCTTGTCGCTCCATGAGGGCTTTGAATCGGTATAAGGCATCGTACCGGCCAGTGCCATTGTGTGCCACTTGTCACCGGCCCGATCAAGCAAAACCTCGGGAGTCGCTATCAGCCAGGTGCCGCATTGGGGAGCCGAGAACAGAGTCACAAATGCCTCGGGATATCGCTCACAGGCAAGAGCAAACAGTTTCATCATGGACACGCCATCATGACTGACATCGGCACATCGCGCAAGCACTAACTTCTGGATGCCAGTTGCCGAAAAAGCCCGATGAAATCGGGAAAAAATGTCATGATAAGCCTCTCGAGACGCAGGTTCAAAAGCCAAGTTAACATTTCCCGGATGAAAAGGTAGAAAAGTCAATTCCTCCACCTCACGGCAAGCGTAATTCTTCACCACATCGGGACGCAACAAGATAATAGGAGAAGTATCACCCGGTGTGAACGGAGCTATCACAAAACCACACTCCCTGTTCAGTTCCTTCAACTCCGGAAGAGATAGGGGCACACCGTTCTGGCCCACCAGTGTACAATGGTCGGCGTGAGGAAAGCGATATATCGCAAAGGCATCCAAGGCAGTTGACACTATTGTTGGCTCTTGAGGAATTCCACCAAGCGGGCGACAGCACGTCCACGGTGACTGATGCTGTTCTTCTGCTCGGGTGACATCTGTGCAAAGGTGCTTCCATCACCCTCAACAGGCTGGAAAATGCTATCGTAGCCGAAGCCACCCGTACCATGGCGCTCGGTGAGGATAACACCCTCGACCTGACCCTCAAACATGTGCAGTTCATCACCCTGCAACAATGCAATGGCGGTGCGGAAACGTGCCGTCCGATCATCTATTCCATCGAGTTTTTTCAACACTTTATCGATGTTGGCCTCGCTGTCGTGACCCGGCCCGGCATAGCGTGCCGAATAAACACCAGGCTCTCCACCCAAGGCATCAATTTCCAGGCCCGTGTCGTCGCTGAAGCAGTCATAGCCGTAGTGCTCCTTGACATATCGAGCCTTCATCTCGGCATTACCCTCGATGACACCTGTCGTCTCGGGAATATCCTCATGGCAACCGATGTCGGCAAGACCCAGCACCTCATACATGCCACCTATCATCTGGCGCAACTCCTGCAACTTGTGCACATTGTTGGTTGCAAAAACAATCTTCTTCATTCCTCTATCTAATAAAGACAACTTAAACAACTCAAACAACAATTAGTCAATGTGAGTTGTTGTTCAAGTTGTTTAAGTTGCTATTCAGTTTTACACGACGACGTTGACAATCTTGTTAGGAACGACAATCACCTTCTTGGGCTGCTTGCCGTCGAGCCAGCGTGCCGCACCCTCGTCGCTCAATGCGACGCGCTGCACCTCGTCCTGAGCTGTTCCGGCAGGCACCTCGATGTTGTAACGGGGCTTGCCATTGAAGAGGACAGTGTATTTCACCGTCGATTCCTTCAGGTATTCCTCGTTCCACATGGGCCACTGTGCATCACACACGGTGGTGTCGTGACCCAGCACGTGCCAGAGTTCCTCGGCAATGTGCGGTGCGAAGGGAGCCAGCAGCACAACCAACGGCTCATAGATTTCACGGGCACGGCACTTCATGCTGGTCAACTCGTTGACACAGATCATGAAGGCTGCCACCGACGTGTTGTAGCTGAAGCTCTCGATGTCGCCACTCACCTTCTTGATGAGCTTGTGCAACGACTTCAGGGCCTCGGCACTGGGTTTCTCATCGGTCAACTGCAGGTTGTCACCCTTGTAGAACAATGCCCACAGGCGCTTGAGGAAACGGTTCACACCATCGATTCCATTGGTATCCCAAGGCTTGCTGGCCTCGACGGGACCCAGGAACATCTCATACAGGCGCAGGGTGTCGGCACCATAACGGTCAACAATGTCGTCGGGATTGACGACGTTGAACATCGACTTGGACATCTTCTCGATTGCCCAGCCGCAGATGTACTTGCCATTCTCGAGAATGAACTCGGCATCCTTGTATTCAGGACGCCACTGGCGGAATTTCTCGATGTCAAGGGCATCGGCATGCACTATGTTCACGTCCACGTGGATGGGAGTCACGTCATACTTGTCCTTGAGATTCAACGAGACAAACGTGTTGGTGTCCTTGATGCGGTAAACAAAGTTACTGCGGCCCTGGATCATACCCTGGTTGACAAGTTTGCGGAAAGGCTCGGCCTCACAAACGTAGCCGTAATCATAGAGGAACTTGTTCCAGAAACGGCTATAGATCAAGTGACCCGTGGCATGCTCGGTACCACCCACATAGAGGTCCACCTGACGCCAGTATTCATTAGCCTCATGCGAGACAAGTTCCTTCTCGTTGTGGGGATCCATGTAGCGCAGATAGTAGGCCGACGAGCCAGCAAAGCCAGGCATAGTGTTCAGCTCCAGAGGATAGCCATCGGTGGTCACCCACCCTTTGGCACGGCCCAGAGGAGGTTCACCCGTCTCGGTGGGCAAGAACTTGTCCACCTCGGGCAACTGCAGCGGCAACTGACTCTCGTCGAGGGGCTGCGGCTGGTGGTTCTCATCATAATAGATGGGGAACGGCTCGCCCCAATAGCGCTGACGGCTGAAGATGGCATCGCGCAGGCGGTAGTTCACCTTGACGTGGCCAATGCCCGTTTCCTCGATATATTGCTTGGTCTTGGCAATGGCTTCCTTGACTTGCAAGCCGTTGAGCTGCAGGCGCTCGTTGGACGAGTTCGCCATAATGCCTTCCTTGGCGTCAAAACTCTCCTCACTCACATCGGCACCCTCAATCAACGGGATGATGGGCAGGTCGAAGTGCTTGGCAAAGGCATAGTCACGGCTGTCGTGGGCAGGAACAGCCATGATGGCACCCGTGCCGTAGCCAGCCAACACATAGTCGCTGATGTAGATGGGAATGTTCTTGCCCGTAATGGGATTGACGGCATAGCTGCCAGTAAACACACCGCTCACCTTCTTCTCAATCATGCGCTCACGCTCGGTCTTGTGCTTCACCTCATCGAGGTAAGCATCGACGGCGGCACGCTGATCGGGTGTCACCACCTCGTCCACATAGATGCTCTCGGGAGCCAGCACCATGAAGGTAACGCCAAATATGGTATCGGCACGAGTGGTAAAAATCAACAAGTTCTTATCGCTGCCGGCAACGGGGAAAGTCATCTCAGCACCCTCGCTGTAGCCAATCCAGTTGCGCTGTGTCTCCTTGATGGACTCAGTCCACTCAATCATGTCCAGATCACGCAACAGGCGACCGGCATAGGCCGACACACGCAGGCACCACTGGCTCATCATCTTCTGCTCGACGGGATAGCCGCCGCGCACCGATACGCCCTCGCTCACCTCGTCGTTGGCAAGCACGGTACCCAGCTTGGGACACCAGTTTACCATCGTGTTACCCAGGTAGGCGATACGGTAGTTCATGAGCACATCGTTCTTCTGCACCTGAGTCATGGCATTCCACTCAGCGGCGGTAAACGTGTCGGTACAGCTGGTGTGGGCATTGCAGCCCTCGGTACCCTGTTTCTCGAAGTGTGCCACCAGCTCGTCAATGGGACGGGCCTTGTCAAGCTCGGTATTGTAGTAGCTCTTGAACATCTGCAGGAAGGCCCACTGTGTCCACTTGTAATAGATAGGGTCACAGGTGCGCACCTCACGGTCCCAGTCATAGCAGAAACCTATTTTGTCCAGTTGCTGACGGTAACGTGCGATATTCTCGTTGGTAGTGATTTCAGGGTGTTGACCCGTCTGGATAGCATACTGCTCGGCGGGCAGACCATAGGCATCATAGCCCATGGGATGCAACACGTTGAACCCTTTGAGACGCTTGTAACGGGCATAAATGTCACTGGCTATGTAACCCAGAGGATGTCCCACATGCAGACCTGCTCCCGAGGGATAGGGGAACATGTCAAGCACATAGAACTTGGGACGGCTGTTGTCAATATCACACTTGTAGGTGTGGTGATCACGCCAGTACTGTTGCCATTTATTCTCTATTTCTTTATAATTATAGTCCATTAATTTTTATATTTTTGGGACAAAAGAACCGTCCCTTTGTCCCATTTTTAATCATTAAAGTAATTTCTTGATGGCTTCCTCGATGACCTTGCAGTCGGTGGTGGGTTCGTAGCGCTCAACCACGTTGCCCTCGCGGTCAACCAGGAACTTGGTGAAGTTCCACTTGATGTCGGGCTTGCTGGCGTAGTCGGGATCGGCCTTGGACAGCATCTCGTCGAGCAGCGCACCGATCTTGTGGTCCTTGTCAAAGCCCTTGAAGCCCTGCTGAGCCTTCAGATAGGTGAACAGGGGTGACTCGTTCTCGCCGTTGACCTCAATCTTCTTGAACTGGGGAAACTCGGTGCCGAAGTTCAAAGTGCAGAACTGATGAATTTCCTCCTCGGTGCCAGGAGCCTGCTCACCGAACTGATTGCAGGGGAAGTCCAGAATCTCAAGACCCTGATCCCTGTAATTCTTGTACAGAGCTTCGAGTTCCTCATATTGCGGTGTGAAACCACAGCGGGTTGCGGTATTGACAATCAGCAACACCTTACCCTTATATTCGGTTAATGACACGTCGTTGCCACGACGATCCTTCACAGTGAAATCATATACGTTCTGTGCCATAATGTTGATTACATTAAATATAATTAATAATGTTAGAATTCTAATCCTTTTCATATATACCTTTATTAATGGTTATAGTAATAGCTTACTTGATGATGCCCAGCTCGCGGGAAATGTCAAGCATGCGCTGGATGGGACGCACAGCACGCTCGGCGATGCCGGGATCCACCTCGATGGTAGGTGCCATATACTTGAGCGAATTGTACAGTTTCTCAAGTGTGATGAGCTTCATGTACTCGCACTCGTTGCAGGCACAGGTGCCATCCTCGGGAGGAGCGGGAATAAAGGTCTTCTCGGGACAGCGGCGCTGCATCTCGAAGAGGATGCCGCTCTCGGTGCACACGATGAACTCCTGGCTCTCGTTATCGACAGCATAGTTGAGCAAGGCCTGGGTCGAGCCCACCTTGTCGGCCATGATGCGCACAGGCTTGGGGCACTCGGGATGAACAAGCACCTTGGCTCCGGGATGTTCCTGCTTGAGAGCCACCAGCTTCTCCACACTGAATTTCTCATGGACATGGCAAGCGCCATCCCACAGCAGCATTTCACGGCCCGTGATGCTGTTGATGTAGTTGCCCAGGTTGCGGTCGGGACCAAAGATGATTTTCTCATCCTCGGGCAGGCTTCCCACAATCTCCTTGGCATTGGACGATGTCACCACCACATCGGTCACTGCCTTGACAGCGGCGCTGGTGTTGACATAGCTCACCACCGTGTGGCCAGGGTGATCCTTGACAAACTGTTCAAACTCGTCGGCAGGGCAGCTGTCGGCCAGCGAGCACCCGGCACTCAGGTCGGGAACGATGACCGTCTTGTCAGGGCACAGTATCTTGGCCGTCTCACCCATGAAGTGCACGCCGCACAAGACGATGACCGGAGCATCGGTCTTGGCAGCCAGTTGAGCGAGAGCCAGACTGTCACCGATGTGGTCGGCCAGTTGCTGGATCTCCTCGCGCTGGTAATAATGGGCCATGATAACAGCATTGCGCTCCTTCTTCAAGCGCAGGATTTCTTCTCTCAAGTCGATGCCATCCTCGATGGGAGCATCAACGTAGCCTTTTTCAACATTCATATATTATATATTTTAATTTTTATTTTTTTAAAAACTTAATTTTATATTGATGTTTATTGCCTGTTAACAGTGTTGAAAACTTTTCGGTGCCGATTGCGATTCCTGACTTATCAACCCCGATGTCGAGTTATCTATAGTTTATTGACAAGCCTAAATGCTGACTAATAGCACATTCTTGTTGTTATTAACAGGGTGTAAACAACCTGCAAAGTTAATAATTTATTATCGTATTTCCCATGAAAATGTGTTGAAAACCGTGTTTAAACCGAAATAAAAAATTGCCGCTAACTTTTTTGGCTAATAAAAAAAGATTGATAAGCCGTGTGAGTTTGAATTTGTCAAGAGTTTTTTATTGATTTTTTTCAATGAGTTTTCAACAACAATTAACAGGGTTTTTGACAAGCTGTCATTCACCATCGTCACTAGATATTCTTGAATATCTAGATATACATGAATGGCATTGTGCGGGATTATTTGTACCTTTGTCGAGAATAAACAAGTGATGAGTCAATCATGAAGAAGAAATCGATGCTGGAACTGCACCGCGTGGGTGTGGAGGAATATAAAAAGGTGGAGAAACTGCCGGTGACGGTGGTGCTAGACAACGTGCGCAGCGAGATGAACGTGGGATCGGTGTTCCGTACGGCCGACGCATTTCTCATCGAGCGCATCTGCCTGTGTGGCATCACCCCGCAACCTCCCAAAGCCGAAATCCACAAGACGGCGCTCGGTGCCGAGGAGTCGGTCGACTGGGAATATCATGCCACAACGCTCGAAGCGGTGCATCAACTCAAGCGTGACGGTTACACCATCTGCTCGATCGAGCAGGTACATGACAGCATCGGTCTCAAGGAATTTGCCATCAATGATGGGCAGAGGATTGCCATCGTGCTGGGTAATGAGGTGAAAGGCGTCGGCCAGGAAGTGGTTGACGCGAGTGACAAGTGTATAGAAATACCTCAATATGGCACTAAACATTCATTAAACATCTCATGTTGCGCCGCCATCGTGATGTGGCACTGTTTCCAATTCAGGAATCAGTAAAACTGAGCTCATGGAAATAATTGCCGCAAAAAGTTATTAACAGGAAAATAATTGTAACTATTTTGAAAAAAAAACGTGCTGAAATATCATCAAATGCCAGGAAAAATAGTTAAAATAAAAATGTTAAAAGGTGTTTTTTTTAACACTATATCAAAAGGTGAAAAAAAATAAAGAAAAGTTAGATATTTTTATATAAAATGTTTATTTTCAATACTTTAAATAAATTATTGGTAGTAAAAATCTTTTTTTATGAAAAAAAATTATAATTTGGTCAAAAAGATAGAAAACACGGGCAATTAGTTAAAATCTTCCATTTATTTTGCCCATTTCACATTTTTTGACTAGTTTTGCATACTTGTAAAAATTCGATTGCGGCTCAATGAAAAGCATGCTCGAAACCTTACTAGTAACTGATAAAACTGCAACATACAACACATTTTTTAACTATTGTATTAATTTAATAAACATCACTATTTTATGAAGAAGCTATTTCTGCTACTGATAGCCATTTGTGCTATCTCACTGGGCATGAGTGCCCAACAAGTAGTGAGGGGACAGGTGACCGATGCCTCGGGCGAACCGCTCATTGGCGCTACGGTACAACCTGTTGGCGGAGGAAACGGCGCAGCCACCGATGTGAACGGTGAGTTCTCGCTCAATCTTCCCTACAATGTCAAGACCCTCAAGGTTTCGTATGTGGGTTACAAGACCCAGGAACTTCCCGTTCAGCCTAACATGGCCATCACGCTGAGTGACAATGGCACCGCACTGGACGAGGTGATGGTAGTTGCCTATGGTACTGCCAAGAAGACCTCCTACACCGGTTCGGCTGAGGCTGTATCGAACAAGAAACTGGAGTTGCGTCCTGTTACCGATGCTACCAAGGCCCTCGAGGGTAACGTAGCTGGTCTGCAGGTAACCGCTGCTTCCGGTCAGCCTGGTTCATCACCCTCTATCCAGATTCGTGGTTATGGTTCGATCAACGCTTACAGCACCCCGCTGTATGTTGTGGATGGTGCCCCCTATGATGGCAACCTGAGCTCCATTAACCCGTCGGATATCGAGTCGATGACCGTCTTGAAGGATGCAAGTGCAGCTGCTCTGTATGGTGCCCGTGGTGCCAACGGTGTCGTGATGATTACCACCAAGAAGGGTGTTGAAGGCCGCAGCAACATCATGTGGCGTTCAACATTCGGTTGGTCATCTCGTGCTACCAAGCGCTATGATCACGTGGACCAGAAGGAATATGTTCAGCTCGTGTATGAGTCACTGCGCAACGAGGCTATCGACAACGGCAATAGCTGGAGTGATGCCGAGGCTATCGCCCGTGCCGGCCTGAGCGGCACCCTTGGTGGTGAGCAGTACAACCCCTTCAAGAACTATACATGGGATCAGCTGATTGACCCCGCTACCGGTAAAGTGCGTGCCGATGCCAAGAGCGCATGGAACGAGGACTGGTATGACAGCGTTATCCGCAACAACGCCTTCCGTCACGAGCACCAGTTGCAGGTGACCGGCGGTAGCGAGCACGCTCAGTACATGATGTCGCTGGGTTACTTGAATGAGGATGGTATCTTGAAGACCACCAACTATGAGCGTTACACCGGCCGTGCCAACATCACCAGCCAGATCACTGACTGGTTGGGTGCCAACATCAACGCTTCGTTGGCTCACTCGATGCAGAACTTCAACGACTATGAGGATACCAGCACGTCTAACCCCTGGTATACCGCACAGTTCATCAACCCGTTGCTGCCCGTTTACCTGAAGGACATCGACGGTAAAACCATGTATGACAGCGATGGCAACATCCTGTATGACTGGGGTGAGCCTACAGCCTATGGCACCCGTCCCGGTTCGCTCAGTGACTTCTCGTCGCTGGGTATGCTGATGCTTGATAAGGCCTTTAACAAGCGTGACGTTGCTGGTCTGCGCACCGGCCTCGTGCTGGGTAGCGACCTGCCCAAGTATGGCTGGCGTCAAGGCATCAAGTTGGCTGCCAACTTCAGCATGGACTATCAGAACATCAACAACACCCGTTACATGAACTCTCAGCACGGTAACCAGGCTAACGCCGGTGGTCTGCTCGAGAAGTACAATCGTCGCATTCAGAGTTACACCTTCAACCAGTTGTTGACTTGGGACCGCACCTTCGGTGAGCACACCATCGGTCTGTTGCTGGGTCACGAGTGGTATGCCTATGAGTACAGTTACTTGCTGGCTGGTAAGACCAACCTCGTTGACGGTATCTACGAGTTGCGTCCCGCAACCACCCTGCTGGAGGCTGACTCTTACAGCGACAAGTACCGCATCGACTCTTGGCTGGGTCGTGCCAACTATAACTACGGTGGCCGCTACTTCCTGAGTGCTTCGCTGCGTCAGGATAAGTCGTCGCGCTTCCACCCCGATCACAACAAGGGTACCTTCTGGAGCGTTGGTGCTAACTGGCGTGTATCTGGTGAGAAGTTCATGCAGAACGTGGGTTGGATCAACAACCTGTCTATTAAGGCAAGTTATGGTGAGCAGGGTAACGATATGCTCCAGACCTACTATGCATGGCAGTCTCTTTATGACCTGTCTTACAGCAACGCCACCAACATCGGTGCGCTGATTGCTTCGCTCGAGAACCAGACCGTATCTTGGGAGAAGAGCCAGAACTTCAACGCTGGCTTTGACGCTATCCTGTTCAATCACCGCTTGCAGTTGAACGTGGATTTCTATAACCGCTTGACCAAGAACATGCTGCTTAACCGTCCGATGGCATTGTCGACCGGTTTCACCGGCTTTATGGACAACGTGGGTGACATGCGTAACCGTGGTGTCGAGGCATCGCTGCGCATTACCCCGGTCCGCACTGCCGACTTTGAGTGGAACATCACCGCCATGGCCACGCACAACAAGAACAAGGTCATCAAGTTGACCAAGGAGGCTCCTGAGTTGATCAGCGGTGTGCGCGTGATCAAGGAAGGTATGCCTATCTACACCTATTATATGAACAAGAGTGCAGGTGTTGATCCCTCCAATGGTAACCCCCTGTACTGGGCTTATAAACTGGATGATGACGGCAACAAGATCGAGGGCAGTGATTTCATCACCGACAGTTACTCGACCGCTTCAAGTTGCAAGTACTACATGGGTAGCCGCCAGCCTGATCTGTTTGGTTCACTGGGTACCGACTTCACCTGGAAGGGCTTGACCCTGAGTGTGCTGACTACCTACTCGCTGGGTGGTAAGGTTTATGATAGCCTGTATGCCAGCGACATGGATCTGTGGTACCTGAGTTCGACCTGGAACAAGAACATGCTTCGCCGTTGGCAGAAGCCCGGTGACGTTACCGACGTTCCCCGCGCCACTATCGCCGGCTCGATGCTGACCACCGACCGCTACCTGATCGACGCAAGTTACTTTGCTATCAAGAACATCACTCTGGCCTATGCTCTTCCCGCAAGTTGGATCAGCAAGTTGGGTATGACCGGTGCCCGCATCTTTGGTTCGGTTGATAACCTGGCCTTGTGGACGCACCTCAATGGTATGGATCCCCAGTACAACTTCTTGGGTGGTACCAACTATGACTACAGCCCCAACCGCACCTACACCGTGGGTATCGAGTTGAACTTCGGTAAGAGTTATGCTACCGCTGCTCCCGCCGCCAACGTTAACCTGTTGAACAACCAGATCAACGACCTGCGCGCTCAACTGGCCGACGCTCAGGGTGCCGCAGCCGATGCTAACAGCCGTCTGGCTCAGTTGCAGGGTGACCTGGATGCCGCTAACCGCGCACTGGCCAACTGCCGCAACGACCTGAATGCTGCCAAGAACGCCGCTCCCAAGGTGGTAGACAACAGCAAGCAGTACATGAACATCCTGGTTCACTTCCCCAAGTCGGGTACCGCCGTTACCGCCGATCAGCGTGCCAACGTTGAGCGCGTGGCCAACTACCTGAAGAGCCATCCCGAGGCAACCTGCGAGATCAAGGGTTATGCTTCGCCCGAGGGCAAGGAAGAGTTGAACGTGAAACTCGCTAACGGCCGTGCCGCCAGCGTGAAGGATATGCTCGTCAAGAAGTATGGTATCGCCGCCAACCGCATCAACGCCGCTGGCCAGGGTATCAGCAGCATGTTTGACGAACTGAGTTGGAACCGTGTTTCGATCTGCGAAATCATCGTTAAGTAATGCCGAGACAACGAGTTTAGACAACATTCATCATTTATTTAATAGATATAAACATGAAAAAGATATTTAAATATTTGTTTATCGGGATGTTCGGCATGCTCACCCTCTCGTCATGCAACAGCGAGTTGCTGGAGACCGAGCCCACCGACGCCATGTCAGGTTCTACCTTCATGGGCGATGCCACCAAGGCTCTCATTCCCCTGAACGGTATCTACCGCTCGATGTATACTGCCGGTTGGTCTACGACTGGTAACACTCACCAGTGCTTCGGTATCAGCGCTTATAACCTGATGGGCGAGGTGATGGGTGATGACTTCATCATGGGAGCCCAGGGTAGTGGCTGGTTCTGGTTTGACGCAGCCTACAATGTAAAGACCCGTTACACCAGCGGCGCTTGGCGCAGTTATGACCTGTGGATGGCTTACTACACCTGGATTGCCAACGCCAACTACATCATCGCTGCCGAGGAGACCATGGAAGGCTCTACCGAGGACGTAAGTTATGTGATTGGTCAGGCCTATGCCATCCGTGCCTACAGCTACTTCATGCTGGCGCAGACGTTTGCCCGTGGTTATGATCACCCGGGTGATCCCTGTGTGCCCATCTACAATGAGCCCACGATGACCACCACCACTGGTCAGCCCCGTGAGACCGTTGCTAAGGTTTATGAGCAGATCGACAACGACATCAACAAGGCCGTTGACCTGTTGTCCAAGTCTCCCGCTCAGCGTCATCCCAGCCACATGAGCTATGCTGTTGCTCTGGGTCTGAAGTCGCGCATCTGCCTCGTTGAGGAGAAGTGGAACGATGCCCTCGACGCTGCCCAGAAGGCTATCAACGCCAGCGGCAAGCGTGTTATCCCCATCAGCTCGTTTGTGGGCACCAACAGTGTTGATGCCGCTAACGTGATGTGGGGTGCCCAGATTGTGAGTGATCAGGCTGGTATGTATGCCTCGTTCTTTGCTCACATGCAGAATTACATGGCTTATGGCCAGACCGCACCTAAGGAGATCTCTTCTTGGCTGTATGACAAGATGAGCGCTAGCGATACCCGTCGTGCATGGTGGAATCCCGCTCAGGACTACGTGCAGCAGAAGTTTGACTTCTCTAACTCTCAGACCTGGGAAGGTGACTACATCTGGATGCGTGTTGAGGAGATGTACCTCAATGCTGCCGAGGCCGCATGTATGGCTGGTAACGAGTCTCTGGCCAAGGAATACCTCATGGGTCTGATGAGCCAACGTGATGCTAACTACAGCACCAATAAGACTGGTACTGCTCTGGCTACCATCACTACCGAGACCACTGGTTCGCTGCGTGAGGAGATCCTGATCCAGCGTCGTCTTGAGTTGTGGGGCGAGGATGGACGTATTTACACTATCCGCCGCCTGCACCAGGGCTTCGAGCGCCTGAGTGCTTATGGCTGGCCTGATGGTCTGCTGATCCCGACTCACGCTGCTGCTGCCAAGGATCCTAACAGTTATCTGTGGGTATTGACCATTCCTCAGGCTGAGTTTGATGGTAACCAGAATATGGACCTTGCAAAGGACCAGAACCCGACTGGTGACTATCCCGAGTAAAGAATGTTAAACACGATTAACTAATTGATTATTATGAAATTAGGTAAATATATTTTAGGATTGGCACTTGTTGCTGCTGGCTTGACCAGTTGTGACACTGACAACGTGGGTGCTATCTATGAGCCCACTGTAGCCAACGTCTCGTTCATTTCAGCCGAGCAGAGCACGCTGACCGACAAGAACTCAATTGAGGTTCCTGTGGCTATTGGCCGCGCTATCACCGATGGCGAATATACTGCTAATGTTATTTTGAGCGACGCCAGCGAGGGAGTTAGCCTGAAGAGCAATCAGGTGACCTTTGCCAACGGTGAGGGAATCGCCTATGCTACCGTTGTTGTAACTGGTATGGAAACGGGTACTGCCTATACTTGCACCTTGAGCCTGTCGGATGCTGACAAAGCTACCGCTAACACCAACTTCGGTGAGCAGATCGCTTCGACCACAGTTGAGGTGATGTGTGACTACAGCTGGGTTCCTGCTGGTACTTGCACCTTCACCGACTACACTTGGGAGGACGGTTACAGTGCAGAGGATGTGCCCATCGTTAATGCCGAGGGTACCAATATGTATCGCATCAAGTCGCCGCTGGCTTATGTCTATACCTCTAACTATGTTGACGGCCGTGGTGACACCAGTGACTGGCAGTTCTACCTGAACGCCGATGGTAGCATCACCTGTGACGAGGGCGCTCTGCTCAACTACTGGGGTTACTACATGTACTTCACCAGTTCTTATCCTGACTACTGCTACATCGAGCAGGACGGAAACACCTATGGTGTGAACTTCCTCTTGCTCAATGATGGTAGCCTGCACACTGGTGGTTACTTTGAGTTCACCTGGGACAGATAATCGTGATGTAGATCGTTCTTTAAACAGAACATAAATCCACACAGCAAGGGTGGGCGCTCCCGACAGCAAGGGGAGTCGTCCACCCTTCGTCATTCAATAGCACCCCTTCGTTATTTTGCCGCAACGGGGTTGAAAATACCAATTGCGGCAAAATAACGACTGACTATTTTGCCGCAACGAGGGTAAAAAGAGCGATTCTGGTAAAAAATGAAATTTATTTTTTACCAGAATTAGGTTTTTTAGATGGGTTTTGGTAAAAAATGGTGTCGCTGCTACGATCAGATGAATAGACTGTCAAGTGTCACTTCATTCTGCACAATACCAGAGTGTTTATTGGGTATGATACCATAGGTAGTAATCATTGTAATTACTGGAGTTTTGCGTGTCTTGGTTTCGGCAATAAACCATGCCATGCGGTCGCGCAACAACATTTCATAATCTTTATCAATCATATATCTGTTGACCGAAAATTTCATTTCACACAGGTTGATGATACGGTCACTGCGATCGATAACCATGTCAACCTGGTAATGATGCTCTGCATTGCGGCTGCGCCATGCGCTGGTGGTTGTAGCAATGCCTCCAATACTCAGACTTCGTTTAATCTGCTGTAGATGGAGCATACACAGTAGTTCAAAGCTGAATCCCTGCCAAGCCCTCACTTGTGGCGAATTCATGTTGTGTTCCCACCAGTTCTCATCTTGACTGCGGTTATTGGCAACAAACTGCAAGTAGAACAAAGTGTAAAAGTCGGTGAGCCGATAGATAACATTATTCTTCTTGTTGCCAAAGGATGAATATCCCAGAATGAAGTCACACCGCTCCAGTTGGCTGAGAATGTGAGTCAATCCGCTGCCGGTGATATTCAATTGCTTGCTGATTTCTTGCCTTGTCATTCCCTGCCGTTTGGTGGCCAACATTTTGACGACATCAATGTAGCGAATGGCATTTTTGAACAATGAGTGATAGAGTTCAAAGAATTCTTCGCGCAATTCTGCATTCTTGTGGAAGTATAGTCTATCAATATTTTGCATCAGGCTTTCTTTGGGATGAATGAGGCTGAGATAGTAAGGCACGCCTCCCATGGCCATATAGCACTGGGCAATCTGGAAGCGGTCCCAGTGGCATCCGATGGCTTCAAGGTATTCTTCGGTTTCTGCTAGGGTGAAGGGTCTAAGGTAGATGTGGCTTGTGATGCGGTTGTGCAGTCCAGCAGTGTTATAGATGAGTTTATCTGTCATCCATGATGTGGCTGAGCCACAGGCAATGAAGCAGATATTGCCTTGTGCTGCCGCCCATCCGTTCCAAAAGTTCTCCAGTGCACTGACAAAGTCACTTTTGGACTTATCCATCCATGGCATTTCGTCGATGAAAACGATTTTGCGGCCTGAACGGCGTTCCAGCAGGTTGCGCAGTTGCTGAAATGCGTCCATCCAGTTGGTTAATGCTGGAGCAAAAGCGGTTTTGCCATAATGCTGTAGCGATAGTGCAAAGTTATCCAGTTGTTGCCGTTGTGAAATGTCACGCACTCCAACGTAACTGAACGCATATTTGTCGCCAGTAAATTGACGAACAAGAAAGGTTTTGCCGATGCGTCGCCGTCCATAGACAATAACGAACTCTGATTGATCTGAACCGCAGCATCGTTTTAATTCCTCTATTTCTTTATATCTTCCAATTAATTTATTCATATATTGTGTTTTATGTTTCTTTGCAAAGGTAAAGTAAATGGTTTGATTGAGCAACTTTTTTAGCTCATTTTTTACCAAAACATGGAAAAAAAACTAAGTTTTGGTAAAAAATGAAATTTATTTTTTACCAGAATTAGGTTTTTTAGATGGGTTTTGGTAAAAAATAGATGTGGTGGGCAGGTAGCTGCGGGTGGGTGGAGTTGTTGTGTGATTGGGGGGAATATATTATCTTTGCCCACATAATTGTTCAATTGTGATGACGATGAAGAAGTCTATATGTGTAGTACTGCTGGTGCTGGCGACGGTGTTGCCGGCCAGTGCTGTGCTCAAGGAGAGCAACATGGAACAGACACTGGGTGTGCTGTGCGAGGAACTGAGTGAGACTCACCAGGAGCAGAAGGCCCGTGCCGAGCGGTTTGAGCAGCGCAACAATCAATTCCAGCGCAGCATCGGCCGTGACCTGGAACTGTGCAACAACATCGAACTGATGCTCTATAGCCAGAAGGAGCAGAATATCTTTGATCTGGCATATGCTTGCGGCCAGGCGACTGAATTATACAATCGAGTCTCCCGCACGCGCTCGTTCAAGCAGTTTGAGCAACAGCAAGACGAGCAGATTGCCCAATATGAGCATCTGATACAGGCGCTCAACAATATCTCGGACTATCAGTTCAAGAGTCCCGAAGTGCGTGCCAACCGTGACAGTTGCATCTATCTGGCCCGAGCCATTGAGAACGACATCCGCCATGCCCGCGAGACGATGAAGGACAACCACGAGAAGCGCAAGTGGGTGGCCCAGAAAGCCAAGAAACTCAACGATTATGCCCTCTCGATGTATGAGCGCATCCGCCAGAGCGTGTTTGTCAACGGCGGTCAGAGCTATTTTCAAATCCTGGAGCGCTTCAACTACAACTGGAAGATCAGCAAGAATGATATCGTCGAGAAGTATTCCCGCTCGCGCAAGATCCGCAGTGAGTGGCGCGGTCCACTCATCGGTTTCCTCTTTGTTTTCATGGCTGTCTATATCCTTGGTGCATTGGGGTTGAGCTGGCTGATTATCAAATTGATACCCCGCAGTTTCCTATCGAGTGCAACCTACAGGAAATTCTTGCCTAAGCGCTCATGCATCATCATCTGTGGGGCGGCAGCCGTGTTTGGCATCGCCACGGTCATTGTCTCAAATATCACCGACAACAACTTCATGATCATGGCCACGCGGCTGTTGAGCGAGTATGCGTGGCTGATAGCCGTCATCATGTTGTCCATTATCATCCGCGTGAGCGGTGATATGGTCAAAGACGTTGTCAAGCTCTATGTGCCTGTGCTGCTGTTGGGGTTTGTGGTGTTCTTCTTCCGCATCGTGTTCCTGCCCAGTACTGTTGTCAATCTGGTCTTCCCCATCCTGCTGCTGGTGTTCACCATCTGGCAGCTCGCGCTCAACCGCGGGCACAATAAAGACGTGTCGCGCAGCGATGTGTCCTACTCGTGGATCTCATTCATTGTGATGGCCGTGTCGACGGTCATGGCATGGATGGGCTACACGTTGATGAGCGTGCAGGTGCTCATCTGGTGGATTATGCAGTTGACCCTCATCCAGACCATCACCGTCATCTATGACCTGCTGCACAGCTATGAGCGCAAGCACATCCCCGCTGATGCCGACGTGAGGAAGACTTGGTTCTATGACGCTATCTATAAGATGGTTGTCCCCATTGCTGCCACGCTGAGTGTGGCCCTGTCGATCTATTGGGCGGCACGGGTGTTTGACTTGACGCAGTGGTGCGAGTACATCTTCCGCTACAAGTTTGTCAACCAGCCAGGACTCATCGTGCTGTCACTGGACAGGATATTGCCGTGTGTGGCATGTGCCTTTGTGTTCAATTACATCATTTATCTGTTTATCCAGTGCTACCAGTTGTGGAAACAAAGCCGTGCCGAAGCTCGGGCTATCTCCCTCTATGAGCGAGAGAATGACGTGGATGCTGATCAACAGATTGATATCCAAACGGTTATCCAGGACGATCCTAATGCCAAGGCGAAGGTAAAGGCCGCTTCCAAGGCGGTCACCCTGTCGATGAACATCATCAAGTACATCGGCTGGGGCATCTACATCTATCTCGTGTTGGTCACCCTGCAAGTCAGCCGCACGGGCATCACCTTTATCCTCACTGGCCTCTCGACCGGTATCGGTTTTGCCATGAAGGATACCCTCGAGAATCTCTTCTATGGCCTCTCGCTCATGAACGGCCGAGTCAAGATTGGTGATGTGATCGAGTGTGACGGCGTGCGTGGCAAGGTGAGCAACATCAACTACCAGAGCACGCTGGTCGAGACCATCGACGGCTCGGTCATCGCCTTCCTCAATAGCCAACTGTTCACCAAGAATTTCAAGAACATGACGCGCAACCACGGCTACGAGATGGCCAAGATTACCGTCGGTGTGGCCTATGGCAGCAAGATTGACCAGGTGCGTGAGATGATCATCGAGCGCATCAAGCAACTGGATTGCTATGACCCCAGCAAGGGTGTGCAGGTGCTGTTCCAGAACTTCGGTGAGAGTAGCGTGGACTTGCTGGTTGTCGTGTGGGTGCGTGTCGCCTCGCAGGTTGCCGACATTGCCCTGGTCAAGGAAAACATCTATGCCGTGCTCAACGACAACGGCATCGAGATACCCTTCCCGCAGTCCGATGTACACATCCGCACCGCCCTTGGCTCAAGCACAACAACTTAAATACCATCTAAATGGAAAACAAAAAATACAAAAAATACTAAGGCATCCGCGCTCCTGTTTCTTGAAGAAGAAAGACAAGAAGGACAATTTTTATCTTTTGTTCTTCTTGCCTTTTTATCTCTTATCTTTTATCTCTTATCTCTTATAGAAAGTGATCCAGTTGGTGCAGTAGCGGCTCTTGTCGGCAGTGGGATGGATCTCGTGGGTCTTGCCCTTGATGTCGCGCCACCATGAGTGATTCCATCCGGCTCCCATGTCCATGTAGAGGGCATGGGTGGGTGCAAACTGCTCAAGCAGTGCCACAAATTCCTCATATTCCACCGCCTTGCGGCTATCGACGACGCACAAGCGACCATCCTTCTCACACAATGCCCTGTACTGGTTGACACCGTCGCGCCACAGTGGTCGGATGCTCTCGCCGCCGTGGATGATGATGGCCTGGCCGAAGCCCATGCCACCGGCAGCAGCGACGCTGTCGAGCACTTCGGTATACTCGCCATGTATAAATTCCCAAGTAGAGTCCATGAACCAGGCGAAAGCGCCGCTGTTGTCGTGGCACTTGGCCCCGGTATAGCGCTTGCCGCCGCTAACGTGGTCACCGTCGATGTTGCTGTGGGCAAACTCGTCGAGCAACTCGTGGGTAAATGCCGCCTCGGCACAGAAGATGACACTGGTGTCCTGTTGTGAAGGCATCTTGCCACACACGAGGTCGATGCGGCTGAACTGGGGATAATAGGCGATGAGGCCCTTGATGGTGGTGTCGTCGATCATGACGGGAGAGCCTGGCAGGGTCTTGAGTTCGGTATCCATAGTGGTAACAGTTTGGCTGGTCCGGTTGGCGGTACAGCAGCACAACAGCAGTGCCACCAGCACCAATAAGAGATGATAGCGGAGAGCAACTTTCATGACAGAATCGTTTTTTTATTGTAATTATTGTTTTGCTTTAGTTTTCTCGTCGGCAAAGTGGTTGGGATACTCCAGCGGCACACGTGGACGGCGCAATGCCCTGACGACGAGCCAGATGCCCAGCACAATGAAGGGGATGCTCAACAATTGGCCCTGGTCGATGCCGTAGCTGGCCCGCATGGCGATTTCCCAAGGTTCCTGCACGTTCTTGATGTACTCGATGAAGAAGCGCGGCACAAAGATGCCCAGCATGAACACGCCGAAGATCAGACCCTCGCGCTCCTGTGCACGGTATCGCCAGTACATCACCATGCACACGGCAAATATCAACAGGTAGAAAGCGGCCTCATAGATCTGTGTCGGGTGGCATGGCGCGGTGAACACGGGCTCGGCCCCCTGCATCCACTGCCCCACGTTATCGATGAAGCGGAATCCCCAGGGCATCGTCGTCTCGCCGCCGTAGATCTCGTGGTTCATGAGGTTGCCGATGCGGATGAGGGCTGCGACAAAGCCCACGGGCACGACCAGGCGGTCAAAGGTCCACAGCATGGGCTTGCGGGTCACAAAACGGCTATAGGGCCAGATGGCGATCATGATGCCCAAGGTGCCGCCGTGACTGGCGAGCCCGCCTTCCCAGATCTTGGGGATGTCGCCCAGGTGCTGGGAGTAGTAGGACCAGTCGTAGAAGAAGACGTGTCCAAGCCTGGCACCCAGTATGGTCGCCACGACGACATAGATGAACAGGCTGCCCACCCAGCTCTCGCGGGCTCCCTCGTGTCGGAAGATGCGGTAAACAATCTCATAACCCACCAGGAAGCCGATGGCAAACATCAGTCCGTACCAGCGCACGGTAACCGACCCGAGTGAGAACAAATTGGGACTAGCGGTCCAGGTGATAGAATCCAGTATCATTGTGTAGTTGTGTTAAGTAACGTGTTTAGCGAGGGCAAAGGTACGAATAAGTTTTTAGTTTTCAGTTTTAGTTTCCTTTTTTTCCGAGCCAGAGGCTCGGAGTACTTTGACATGCTGTCTTGACAAGGCTGGTTTGAGGGTTATTGAAAAAAATACATTACCTTTGCAGGCAAAATACAGACAGTTATGGCAGAAAGCAATTTTATCGACTATGTGAAAATCCTGTGCCGCAGTGGAAAGGGAGGTGCCGGCTCGGCCCACCTGCACCGCGCCAAGTATGTCCCCAAGGGAGGCCCTGACGGGGGTGACGGCGGCCGCGGCGGCCACATCTACCTGAAAGGGAACCGCAACCTGTGGACACTCATCCACTTGAAGTACCAGCGCCACGTGTTCGCAACTGACGGCCAGGCCGGTAGCGAGAACCAGTGCAGCGGCAAGGATGGCGAGGACCGCACGATTGAGGTGCCTTGTGGCACGGCGGTCTATGATGCCGAGACAGGACAATTCCTGTGTGACGTGACCGAGGACGGCCAGGTCGTCCGCCTGCTGCGCGGCGGTCGCGGCGGCTTGGGCAACCAGCACTTCAAGACCGCGACGAGGCAGACGCCCCGCTTTGCCCAACCGGGCGAGAAAGGCGTTGAAAAAGCGGTCATCTTGGAGCTTAAATTGCTGGCCGACGTGGGCCTCGTGGGCTTCCCCAATGCAGGAAAATCGACCCTGCTGAGCGTCATCAGCGCTGCCAAGCCCAAGATTGCCAACTATCCCTTCACAACGCTGGAGCCTAACCTGGGCATCGTGTCCTATCGCGGCGCGCAGTCGTTTGTCATGGCCGATATCCCCGGTATCATCGAGGGTGCCAGCGAGGGTCGCGGCCTGGGATTGCGCTTCCTGCGCCACATCGAGCGTAATGCGGTATTACTCTTCATGGTACCTGCCGACAGCGACGACATCCGCAAGGAATATGGTATCCTGTGCCGTGAGCTGGAAACTTTTAACCCCGACCTGGTCGAGAAACCCCGTGTGCTGGCCATCACCAAGTGTGACATGCTGGACGAGGAACTCATGGAGCAAATGCGTCCCGAGGTGCCGGAGGACATCCCCAGTGTGTTCATCTCGAGCGTAGCCCAGATGGGCTTGACCGAACTGAAGGACCTGCTATGGCGCACCATCAACGACGAGCGTAACCGCATCCCCGAGGCATTGACCCACCGCGACCTGGATGACCGTCACCGCGAACAGGCCGAGGACGACTTCATCTTCGGTGCCGAGGACTTTGAGGAAGAAGAAAGCCCCGATGCTGGCGGCAAGATGGTGGACTCGGGCGGCAAGCAATGGAGTGAAGAGTACTGGGATAGTGACTACGAGGACGAGAACAAGGATTTCCAAGTAGTCAGTGATGATTGAAAAAAATGGCGCTGTTAAGCGCCATTTTTTGTGGAGAGAGTAGAGAGTAGAGAGTAGTGAAATCACTTCTAACTCCTAACTCCTCACTTCTCATTCTTTTATTTTCCTTCGTTGCTGAGGAGAAATCGTCGCTTGGGGGCGATGGCGACGAAGTCCTCGTGGGTGAGCGGGGCGATGCGGTCGAGCATCCCGCCCAGGCGTTGTGCGATCTTGTATTCCTCGGGTTCGGTTTCGGGCACCTCATTGAGCAGCTGCAGCACACGGGGCTTGATGGCCGAGAACTCAAACACCATCGACGTGTTGAACCAGGCATCGGCATGGCTGGCGAATGGCAGAATCCACATGTGCTCGCCCCGCAACACTCCAGGCCACCATTGCAGCGTCTGCAAAGCACTGGCTCCACGGCTGTTATAGTCACGGTAGATGCGGCGCAACAAGCGGTTGTCATGCTCTCCCAGACCGGCTTTCTCACCATAATAGATGGTGGCTTGGGCAGTGACAAAGAGCTTAAACTTCAGTTCATCATCGATGTCAGAGACCAGCTGGGGATTGAGCGCATGCAGTCCCTCGAGGAAGAGCAGGCTGTTGCTCTCGAGCTTGAGGGTGTTGCCACGGTAGGCGCGCTCACCCTTGACGTAGTCATAGGTGGGCATAGACACCTGGTCGCCAGCCAGTAGGCTGGCCACATCGCGTCCCAATTGCTTGGTGTCCAGGCCGTAGAAGGACTCATAGTCGATCTCGCCGTTGACATCGAGAGGCCGCTGGTCGAGGTTGAGGAAGTAGTTGTCAAGTGAGACGACACAGGGCTGGATGCCGTTGTCGCGCAACATGTGGTTGAGGAAACGTGACGTGGTGGTCTTACCCGAGCACGATGGCCCGGCGACAAGCACCATGCGCAGCCCTTCTTGATGGAAGCGGCGGGTGATCTCGGTGGTGATGCGTTCCAGTCGACGGCTGTGCTGGTACTCGTCCTCGGCGATGAGTTCGGGTGCATAGCCCTGTGAAATCACCTCGTTGAAGAGCGAGATGCCGTCTTGTCCCTGCGACTCCATGCGCCTGATGGTGCCACAGAAGTCTTCTAGCGACATGTGCGGCTTCTTTGGTGTCATTTGTTCTGCACTTGCTGTAATGTCAGTCATTGAATTTATATAATGATGTTTAATAATATCTTGATGATGAAAAGATTGTGGGCCCTATTGCGCATCACAATAGGGCCCACGTGGTTTCGTTAGTAGTGGAAGCTGCTGCCTCCCAGGAATTCGCGCAGCAAGCTCGTGCTGGGGATGTCTTTCTCATCGAGAGGTTCAAAGTAATCCAGGAACTTGATCAATCGAGAGGCCACAGCATACTCTGGTGCGCTGCTGGGCACCTGTTGCAGGATGGGCAGCGCGTGATTCTTCATCGCCGATAGCTCGAACAGTAGTGATGAGTTGAACATCGCGTCGGCATTCTCGCTGAAGGGCATGATCCACTTGTCCTCGCCGCGGCGCACGCTGGCCCAGCGCTGTATGGTCTGCAGGGCGCTGCTGCCTCGGTACTTGTGGTCACGGACGATGCGGCGCAACAGACGGTTGTCGTAGGTGCCGATCCAGTTGTGGTCGTCGATATTGAGCGTGGTCAATGCCGAGACAAAGACGCGGAACTTCTGATGCTCAGGAATATTGCGGGTCAGCTCGGGATTGAGGCCATGTATGCCCTCCATGAGCAGGATATCGCCCTCTTCGAGCTTGAGGGTCTTGCCCAGATACTCGCGCTCACCTGTCTTGAAGTTGTAGGTGGGCATGGGCACTTCCTTGCCGGCGAGCAGGTCGGTCACGTCCTTGTTGAACTGCTCCAGATCGAGGGAATAGAGTGACTCGTAGTCGTAGTCGCCCTTCTCGTCGCGCGGCGTGTGCTCGCGGTTGATGAAGTAGTTGTCCAGCTCAATGACCTTGGGAACGATGCAATTGGCCAGTAGCTGGATAGCGAGTCGCTTGGATGAAGTCGTCTTGCCGCTGGACGATGGCCCGGCGATGAGCACCACGCGGGCACCGCCCTCGTGGTAGCGGCGGGTGATCTCGTCAGCAATCTGGATGAAGTGCTTGTTGTGCAAGGCCTCGACCACGTTGATGAGCAGCGGGGCATAACCAGCCGTGATGGCGTGGTTGAGCTCGCCGACATCGCCCAGGCGGATGATGTTGTTGAAGTTGATATAGTCGGTAAAAGCCTGGAACAGCTTGGGTTGCGGTTTCCATGCTCTCACGTTGTTGATGTCGTTGCGGTCGGGTCCCAGCAGGAGCATGCCAGCCTCGTAGGGGATCAGGTCAAAGACCTTCAAAATGCCTGTCGAGGGCACCAGCGGCCCGTAGAAGCTGTCGATGATGTCATCGAGCTTGTAATAGACGGTATAGAGCTGATTGATGCTCTCGAGGATGCGGACCTTGTCGGCAAGTCCCTGCTTGCGGAACATCTCGATGACATCGGTCGTCAAGCGTTCGCGGCGCAGGAAGGGGATGTCCTGTTCGATGATTTCGGTCATGCGTTGCTTGAGCTGGCCGACAACCTCGGGCGTGACGAATGATTCCTCGTGCTTGATCTGGCAGTAGTGGCCGTTGCTGATGCTGTGCTGGATGCACAACCGTTTGCCGGGATACAGGTCGTTGAGGGCCTTGTACAGCACCATGCACAGCGACCGCGTGAAGGCCCGGTAGCCCGCATTGGAGGTGATGTCGATAAACTCGATGTGCTTGGGAGAGAAGACGGGGTAGTGTAGATCCTCGACCTTGTTGTTGACCAGCACGCAGACGGCATCGCCTTGCAGCTCCAGCCTGCCCTTAATGGTGTCATAGAGGTCGATGAGCGTCTCGCCACCGTCAATGTTCAGGTACTCGTTGGTGTTCTTGCAGTACACCTTGAGTTCATCGTATTTTTTCATAAATACCAGTTGTTGCGGGTTTATAAGTCGCAAAGGTATAAAATAATCCCGAAAAACAGTCAGTTTTGACCGTTAAAGGTGATTCAAAAAGATAAAAAACCGATTTTTTACTGTCCACCTGCTGCCGATTTAAGCGGATTTGCTTACCTTTGGCACCGATAGAACCAAAGAACCTAACAAAGATGAAAATGAGATTTATAATTATGGCTATGATGATGATTGGCACGATGTGCGGTTGTACCGCCAGTGAGAATGTTGAGGAAAGTTGCGACGTGTTCAAGACCACGGGTGGCATCGAGGTGAAGATGTACTGCATCAAGCACGGCAGCGTGAGGATGCAGGTGGGCGACAAGTGGATCTATGTGGATCCAGTGACGACGGCAGTGAAGCCCGAGACCGACTACTCTACCCTACCCAAGGCTGATTACATCCTGGTGACGCACGAGCACTTTGACCACCTGGACTCGGTGGCTATCAACCAGTTGACCAAGCCTGGCACGATGCTCATCACCAATGCCCGCTGCCACGACCTGCTGGGCGGCAAGGGCCAGGTCATGGAGAATGGCGATGTCCTGCAGCTGCCTGATGAGGTTTTCACCACGGTGGAGGCCGTGCCTGCCTACAACAACTCGCCCGACAAGCTCCAGTTCCACCCCAAGGGCCGTGACAATGGTTTCGTGCTCAACCTCAATGGCATGCGCGTCTATATCGCCGGTGATACCGAGGACATCCCCGAGATGGCGGACCTCAAGGACATCGACGTGGCCTTCCTGCCGTGCAACCTGCCCTTCACGATGACGCCCGAGCAGTGTGCCCGAGCAGCTCAGGTGATCAAGCCCACAGTGCTCTTCCCCTACCACTATGGCCAGACCGACATCCAGCAAGTCGTGAAATTGCTTGACGGCAGCGGCATCGACGTGAGAATCAGGGATTACCAGTAAAAACTTTAGGGGCTTTAGGGGCCTTAGGGGCTTTAGGGTCATTAAGGGCTTTAGGGGGCTTTGAGGGCCTTAGGGGCAATTAAAACTACCGCCGCGACTGTTGAGGGTCGCGGCGGTAGCCGTTGTATGGGTCGTGTTGAGGCGAGCGGCAGAGTTCTCTACACTCTCCACCCTACTCTCTCCACTTCCTTGTCATCAAGCGGAAAGCCGCTTGATGACAAGGAATAAAGTCTTACCAACCGGGGTTCTGGCCAATCTCGGGATTCAGGTTGTGCTGATCGTCGGGAATGGGGAACAGGTTGTACTTGGGATCCCACTGGCGGGGAGCACCGTTGTTCCTGCAGTTGATGTAACCGTCGGCATCGATCGTGACATCGCTGGTGACAACACCCTGTGCACTATATCCACCCACGTATGCACCACGGCACAGGTTGGGATTCTTGTCGGTGTCGAGCAATGAGAGCTGGTTCCAGCGCAACAGCGAGTAGTAGCGGTCGTTCATGCAGTACATCATCTCGACGCGGCGCTCACGGCGAACCTCCCAGAGGATGTTGCTCACGCCCATGTTGTTGGCGGGATCAGCCTCAACGTTGGTGGTCAGGTGGGGCATACCCACGCGGTCACGCAGCAGGTTGATGGACTTGTTCAGGTCATCGTCGGTGATGGTACCCAACTCGGCGCAAGCCTCGGCATAGTTCAGCAGGATCTCGGCATACCAGAAGATGGGCGCGTCGGTCCAGTTACCGTAGGTGCTCTGACGGTTGGTGTTGTCGATCAGGTTGGTATCGAACAGGAATACACCATAACCGGTCGAAGCGGTGGACTGAGCACCACCAAAGCGGGCGTAGCCACAGCCGGGGAATTGCAGGATGTGGTCAACCTGGGCGCTCAGGCGCGGGTCGCGGTTGGCCAGCACGTTGGTGATGTCGATATAGTGGGCCTCGCCCAGGCCGGAGTTGTCGTCGAGGACAACCACGGTACCGTGGTCGCTCTTGTTCAGGGCGGTGGTAGCCAGGGGCTTACCATCCTTGAACAGGTAGCTGTCGAAGGCATCCTTGGTCATACCGTTAACCTGGGTAGAACCGCAGGTGTAGTCGATAGTACCGTGAGCAAGTTTACCCAGAATGTAATGCTTGTACAGGATCATCTCCTTGTTGCCGGCCAGATCAAGCGAGTTGAAGTTAGCCTGATAGTTGCCGTTCAAGGCAAAGTTACCCGAATTCATGATCTCCTGGCAAGCGTTCTTGGCCTCGTTGAGGAAACGGTTGGCGCGCTCGGTGTTCTTGGTCACATACTTGCTATAGTCACCCTCATAGAGGCAAACCTCGGCCTTCATAGCCAGTGCAACCCACTTGTTGAAGGCGGTGCGAGAGCCAGCGTTGTCGGTGATGTTCTGGCAAGCGTAGTTCAAGTCCTCAAGCACCTTGTCCATCACGTCGTTGCGGGGCTGACGGGGACCGTACAGGATATCAGAGGCATTGGGGTCCAGCACCTGATCAACCCAGTAGCAATCGCCATAGGCACGCACGAGCTTGTAGTGCTGCCATGCGCGGTACAGGCGACCGATACCCATCCAGTTGGCCTTCCTGGCCTCGGTCATCGAGGCAACGCCAGGCACAGCGGCAATCAGGGTGTTGGCACGACGGATTTCCTCATAGGGCGTGCTCCAAGCGCCAGAGCTGCCAGGAACATTCATGAAGGTCCACTTGGTGATACCAGTCGAGGCCTGGTCATCGTTCAGCGTGTTGAAGTAGTAGTCACCGCTGCCGCTTCCATAACCTGTGAAGGTGTTATAGAAATAGTTGGCGAACAGCTGGACGTTGGTCTCACTGGTAAAGTAGTTGTCCTTGGTAAACTGATCATAGGGCTCTGTGTCGAGGATATCATTGCAAGAAGTCATCGACAGCAAGACCACACCAAGTCCACACAGTATAATTGATTTCAGTGATTTCATATTATTAAAATTTTAGTTTTCAGTTGGCAGTTTTCAGTTTTCAGTTGATCACGGAAGCCGCTGACAACTTACAACTGACGACTGACAACTCAATTAATAATTACTTCACGATAATCTCGCAGATAGAAACGCGGTTCCAGCTCAGTTCATCAAACATGTTGCTGATGCCCTGACCCTGGGCGTTGATGCGCTTGGCATCGATACCATACTTCTTGACGAGCATATCCTTGACGCTGGCGGCGCGGCCGTTAGCGAGCTGGATGTTGTGGTCGGCGGGACCCTCGGGAGAAGCGTAGCCATTGATGGTGCAATTGGCCTCGGGATGGCTCTTCATGTAAGCGGCGATGCGCTCCACGTTGGGCTGCTGGTCGGCGCTGACGGCAGTCTTGTTCACGGGGAAGTGAACCAGAATGGTCATGTACTGCAGGGCCTTGTCAATCATACCGCTCTTGCTCTTCTGGCAATCATTGAGGTCCTTCTGGAGCTGGCTGTTGCGGTTGTTGGCAGCGTTGAGCTGGTTCTGCAGGTCGGCCAGGCGGCTGTTGTAGCTGTTCTCGGCATCGGCGAGCTGAGCGCGCAGGTCATTGATCTGGGCATTCAGGGCGCTGTTGTCACCACTGGCGGCCACAGCGGTCTTGTTGCTGCTGCCGAAGGTCAGTTGCAGACCCACGCTGTAGGTGCGCATGATGGGATCGGTACGGCCCCAAACGGCGTTGCCATAGCTACCCACACCAGTGTTGATCTCGGGATCAAGACCAGTACCATGGTTGTGGTTGATGATGTCAAACAGGTTGTCGGTCGATGCATAGATGCGCAGTTTCTCGATCAAGGCCTTGCGGGTGATGTGCTGCGGCAGCGTGTAACCCACAGTGATGTTCTTCATGCGCAGGTAGGACATGTTCACCAGATACTTGCTCTGGGGATAGAAGTTGAATTTACCCAGTTCGAGAATGCTGCTTGATGCATTGCCACGTCCGGCACCACCACCCCACATGCGGGGGAAGTCGGCGTTCTGGTCGATGTAGCCTCTCTCATAGTCGGCCTCGGTGATATAGCTGGTCTGGTTGTCGTAGATAGCATCGGCACCGCGCATGAAGGGCATTACGAATGCAGACTGGGTCCACATGTTGCGCTTGCCCACACCCTGCAGGTAGAAGTCAACGTCAAAGCCCTTCCAGGCTGCACCCAGGCGCAGCGAGTACTGGTAGCGCGGGGTGAAGTTACCGATGCGCTTCAGGTCACCGTGATCCTCGGGAGTACCCTTACCCCAGTCGATCACGCCGTCACCGTTCAGATCCTTGAACTTGATGTCACCAGGGCCATAGACAAAGCCGTTGGACTCAAGCAGGGTCTGGCTGGCAACGCCGGCTGCATAGGTACCATCGGCGTTGAAGTCCTTGAAGTCAAAGTAGCGGTCGGTTTCGAAGCCCCAGATCTCGCCATACTCCTTGCCGGAGTAGTTGGTGTTGATCATGTTGTTGCTGTCCCACTTGGTGATCTTGGTCTTGTAGTCGCTCACGATAGCGGTAGCATAGAAATCAACATTGCCGAAGCGGTTGCGGTAGTCAACCGAGACTTCCCAACCACGGGTGCGCATGTCACCGGCGTTCTCCCATGCAGCGCTTTGACCGATAACGGCGGGCAGAGCCTTACCGGGGGCGAGCATGTTCCTGTTCTCACGCTGGAACCAGTCGGCGGTCACGTTCAGGTGGCCGTTGAAGAAGGCCAGGTCAATACCCACGTTGGTAGTAGCAATCTTTTCCCAGGTCAGGGATTCCGAAACCATCTTGGGTGAACCGAAGAAGTCCAGTTGCAAATCATTACCACCTAACCAACTAACCTTAGTGCTGTTCTTGCCATAGTCCCTGTTCTTTTCCATGGTCTCAAGGAACATGTAATTACCCACCTCCTGGTTACCGATAATACCATAAGATGCACGAATCTTGGCATTGCTGATGGTGTTCTTGATGGGAGTCCAGAAGGCCTCCTCGCTGATGCGATAACCGATAGATGCCGAGGGGAAGAAAGCCCACTGATCCTTCTTGGGGAACTTGCTCGAACCGTCGTAGCGGCCATTCAACTCAATCAGGTAGATACCCTTGTAGTCATAGTTGATGCGGCCAAAGAAGCCTGCCGAGCCCCAGTGGTTGTGATGGTGCTCATAGCTGTAGTCCTCGTTGGTAAGTGCCAGCTCAGGCATGTTCAGGTCCTGAAGACCGTGGCGCTCATAGTAGAGGGACTCCCAGTCATACTTGTCCACGTTGGCACCCAATTTCAAGTTGAAGTTGTGGGCATCCTTGATGGACTGGTGGAAATCAAAATAACCGTTAGCTACATGGTTCTCACTGAAGTCACGTGAGGTCTCGATAAAGGTCGAGCTCGTGATGTCCGTGGGACGCTGAGGATTCAGACCCCAAGTGTTGTAGATAACCGAGGGAAGGCCGATGCCTTTGTATCTGTTGGTCCTCTTGATGAAGGTGTAGTCGGCATTGAAACTCAGGCCGTAGCCGAAGTCAATCTTGCCAAACACGCCCAGACTCATGTTGTTCATCTTGTAGTAGCTGTCACCGCCAGTGTTGCGGCCACCAATCAACGTGCGGGCATCATACTGCTTGCCGTCCTCGGGGTTCACAAAGTAACCGTAGGGGCCGAAGAACGAACCCCAGCGCCACAGGTACTGGTAGGTACCGGCACCACGCTTGTAGGGAGTCTCATAGGTACGGTCAACATAGCTGACGCGGGTACCCAGCTCCAACCAGTCGGTAGCACGCACCGACACGTTGGCCGTGGCGTTGTACTTGCGGAACTTGTCGGGGTTGAAGTTCATCAACGACTGCTTCTGGTTATAACCTACCGAGGTGTAGAAGTTGATGCGGCCCGAGTTGCCGGTTACACTCAGGTTGTGGCTCTGGGAGGGAGCATGGTTGTTGAAGACGATGCCGGGCACATCCCAGTTGGCATAGAAGCCATACTCATCATAGTCGTCACCATAGACCATCTCACGATACTTGTCCTTGATGTCGCCATGCTTCTTGATCCAGTTGTTCATACCACGAGTGAACTCCTCGCTGTCCAGATACATACCGAAGAGCTCCGAGGCTACGCCCATGCGCTTGTTCACGTCGTTCAGCGCTGCCACCTGGGTGGGAACGTTGGGATAGTCGGGCAAGGTGGTTGCCTGGCTCCAAGCGAAGTTGTTGTTGTAGCTCACCCTCACGTTGTCCTTGACGTGGCCGGTCCTGGTGGTAATCAGAACTACACCGAAGGCTGCACGTGTACCGTAGATCGAGGTCGAGGCAGCATCCTTCAGGACACTGATGTTCTCGATGTCGGCGGGGTTCAGGTCACCCAGACTCTCAACGGGCACGCCGTCAACGATGTACAACGGGTTGGAAACGCCATCGTTAGACAGCGTACCGATACCACGGATCACAATCGAGGGATCAGCACTGATGTCACCGTTGGCATTCAGGATGGTCAAGCCAGGCACGGTACCCTGCAATGACTTCCTGACGTCGGTCTCGGACTTGGAACCGAGCACCTTATCCACATCCACGGTGCTCACGGCGCCGGTCAGGTTGGCCTTGCGCTGTGTACCGTAACCCACGACAACGATTTCATCGAGGTGGGCGTTGTCCTCGGCCAGCACGACGCGCATGCCGTTGCCGGCACGAACGGTCTGAGTCTTATAGCCCCTTAAATCCGCAGCACATTTTTGAAATAACTTTATAACATCCTGGACAACAAAAAGTTGCCCAGGATTTTGCCATGTCAGGGATTTCACCTAATTTAGTGCTGCAATAAAAACCAGTCAAAAACCACTGACAGACATGG
>JAFTEU010000086.1 GCA_017453505.1 Muribaculaceae bacterium | reverse complement strand
GTCAAGCCGATACGCATACTCAAGAACGGCCGCAGGGCCATGTCGGTGGTCAGATACGGCCTCATGGAAATTGAGAGCGTGCTGCAAAGGCCACACTACAAGAACAAATCAAGCATCTTTAATTTTTTGTCATGTACTTAAGCTTTCGAGAAAAATAGCGGGGCGGCTTTTGGACCGCCCCGCTGGATGATGGGATTAGGGCTTATTTCACGAGGATCTTGGTGGACTTGGTGGTGCCGTCGGAGTACTTGACAACGACGATGTTCAAGCCCTTGCTGAGGCCTTGATGCTGGCGGCCGGTCAGGTCAAAGTAGGCGGTTGCCACAACGGTGGCATCGCTGGCGGCCATCTCGTCAACGCCTGCTCCAGGGTTATAGATGATGGGGGAGCGCAGCTCTTCGCCTCCGCCGCGATAGATGGTCTGCACGCCGAATTTCTCAAAGTCACCTCTGTAGAAGTAGATGTAGTGGATCGCACCGCTGGCAACGATGTCATAGTTGCTGTAGCTGTAGGGGATCACCGACATGTCTTCCTCGAGATCGGTGTAGTTCTCAGCAGTGAAAACCAGGGGTGTCTCATCAAGATAGCAGGTATAGAACAGCTTCTCGGGCAGGATGTAGTTGTCGTCAACATCGCTGGTGTAGATGTTGAAGCCAGCATAGCCCCATGAGCTGTATTCGGTCTCGGTGTAAGGGTAATACTGGGTCCACTCGGGTGATGCCGGGGTGGCAGCTTTCTCGATAAAGAGGTAGAAGCTGGGGCGCAGGTACTGCTCGTGGCTGCTGATGGTCTGCTTGCCGGCATTAATGAGCAGTCCGAGCTCGTCGTTGCTGAACTTGCTGGCGGCTGCGTCATAGTCCAGAACCATCTCGCTGGCCTCGTCGGTGTAGATGGTGCTCCATCCCCACTCGTCGGTCTCGACGGTGTAGGTGCAGGGCTTGAGGTAGAGCAGGGTGCTGTAGGTTTGGTCAACTCCCAGGAATTGGTTACCCTCGATGCGGGCCTTGTCGCCGTCGATAGTCGCCTTGACGATAGCCTCGGGAGCGATCTTGGCAAGTCCCTTGATGTAGAACGTGCCGTCAAGGGTCCCGCCTTGCAGTACACGGTACTCAATGTCGGTGGCATAGGGATAGTTGCTGAACACATAGTCGTTGAATTCTACCTCATCGGGAGCCGTCTGGGCAATCTCGTCAAAGGGGTGGAACGTGCAGTCCATGTCACCATAGCCGGGCCACGTGAACGTGCCGTCTTCTTCCTCTTCCACACCGCCGTAGAGCAGGTCACCGTCCTCAGAGGTGATGCTGCCGTCCTCTTGAATGATGAAGTGCATCTCGGTCACACTCTCGTCGGGGACATAGACAGTGTAGGTGTACTCGTTGCCTTCCCAGTCGACACCTGTGGCCTCTTGGGCCACGAGGCCATAGAGGTAATAGGTGTACAGCTTGTTCTCGTAGCCGTTGTCATACCACAGCTGGGCACAAATCTGGCCTGTCTTGACGGTGATGACATTGCCCTCGGCTTCGCCCTTGACCCAGGTGCCGCCGTTGCACATGTTGGTGACGAAGTTCTTGAAATAGTAGTTGCCGTCGTTGCCCTTTACCACATAGGTGCCTTTCTCCTCGTAGCTGGCGGGTGCGGGCTGCCCCCACACGGGCAGGTAATCGACACCAGAACGTCTCATCAGCATCAACTCACCCTCGGGCTGAACGAACAGGCTGGAGTCAAGCTCAGTGGGCGCCTCAGCCCTAGGCTGCGACATGACGAAAGCCTTGTCGGCAAATCGCACATCGTTGTTCATCACGCGAGTCTGCCTCTGGTTGACAAAGGCATTGTCCTTTCCCTCGATGTTTCCATACGGTGATTGGGCAAACATGCTGGCCGTCAGTAATGAAGCCAGAAAGAAAAGAGTAGTTTTAATTCTCATAATTCAACAAGTTTAGAAATAATTAATAAAGCGATGTGCAAATATATTGAAAATAATTATAAAAAAGAGCGTCGAGCCAAGAAAAGTGAAAATTTCTTATTGGCTCGACGATAAATCTTGCAGATTGTAGCAGGGTGCGGGCTTTGAGCATGTAACTGAAAGCCGCCCCCGAGAGTGACAATGCCGTTTAGGAGTTGAGATACCAGCGGTAGAGGGCGGGAATGCCGTCCTCGAGTTCCATGGTGTGATGCCAGCCCAGGGCATGCAGCTTGCTCACGTCGGTGAGTTTGCGCAGGGTGCCGTCTGGTTTGGTGGCATCCCACTCGATGATGCCATCGTAGCCGACAGTGGACTTGACCAGCTCGGCCAATTGCTTGATGGTCACCTCCTTGCCGCTGCCGATGTTGATGTGGCAGTTGCGCACCTCATCGCCCGTGCCGCGCACGTCCTTGAAGTCGATGTGTTCCAGGCAATAGACGCTGGCATCGGCCATGTCCTCGCTCCACAGGAACTCACGGATAGGTGCGCCGGTGCCCCACAGCCGCAGGCGGTCCTTCAGGATGCCGTATTTCTCGAGCGTTGCGATGATCTGCTCATCACTGGCGCTGCCGTCGATGCCCTCGACGGGACGGCGGTCCAGGTCGGCGCGTATGCCGTTCATGTCGCCCTCGTTGAGGAGTTTGGCCAGGTGCATCTTGCGCACCATGGCGGGCATGACGTGGCTGGTCTCGAGGTTGAAGTTGTCACGAGGTCCATACAGGTTGGTGGGCATCACAGCAATGTAGTTGGTGCCGTATTGCAGGTTAAAGCTCTCGCACATCTTCATGCCGGCGATCTTGGCGATGGCGTAGGGCTCGTTGGTGTACTCGAGCGGTGACGTGAGCAGGGCGTTCTCGCCGATGGGCTGCGGAGCCTCGCGGGGATAGATGCAGGTGCTGCCCAGGAAGAGCAGTTTCTTCACGCCGTGTCGCCAGCTCTCGCCGATGACGTTCTGCTGGATGGCAAGGTTCTGGAAGATGAAGTCGGCACGGTACTTCAGGTTGGCCATGATGCCGCCCACGTGGGCCGCTGCCAGCACGACATATTCAGGTCGCTCTTGGTCAAAGAATCGCTTGACGGCGACAGCATCCATCAGGTCGAGTTCCTGGTGGGTGCGGCCGATGAGGCGGGTATATCCCTTGTTCAGCAGGTTGTTCCAGATGGCACTGCCGACGAGTCCGCGGTGGCCGGCTACGTAGATCTTGACGTCTTTTTCCATGAGAGATCGGGGGGTACGGAGATTGACGGATAGAACGGAAATAATGGATAAAACGGGATTAGGGGAGGTGGTAGATCTTCTTGATGTGTTGCATGTCGTGCTCGACCATGATGCAGACTAGATCCTGGAACGAGGTCTTCTGCGGGTTCCAGCCCAGTTGCTGCTTGGCCTTGGTGGGATCGCCCAGCAGTTGATCGACCTCGGCGGGGCGGAAGTACTTGGGATCCACCTCGACCAGGACCCTGCTTGTGGCCTTGTCGATGCCCTTCTCGTCAAGCCCCTCGCCTTGCCACTCTAGCTCGATGCCGGCGTGGTGGAATGCAAGGGTGCAGAATTCCCTCACCGAGTGGCACTCACCCGTGGCGATGACAAAGTCGTCGGGCTCGGGCTGCTGCATGATGAGCCACATGCACTCTACATAGTCGCGGGCATAGCCCCAGTCGCGCAGCGCGTTGAGGTTGCCCAGGTAGAGTTTGTCCTGCAGGCCGTGGGCGATGCGGGCGGCCGCAAAGGTGATCTTGCGGGTCACGAAGGTCTCGCCGCGGCGCTCGCTCTCGTGGTTAAAGAGGATGCCGTTGGCGCAGAACATGCCATAACTCTCGCGGTAGTTCTTCATGATCCAGAACGAATACAGCTTGGCACAGCCGTAGGGGCTGCGGGGATAGAACGGCGTGGTCTCGCGCTGGGGCACCTCCTGCACCTTGCCATAGAGCTCACTCGTGCTGGCCTGGTAGATCTTTGTCGTTTTCTCGCGTCCGGCGATGCGCACGGCCTCGATGAGTCGCAGAGTGCCCACGGCATCGGTCTCGGCGGTGTATTCGGGCACGTCAAACGACACCTTGACATGGCTTTGTGCCGCCAGGTTGTAAATCTCGTCGGGCTTGATTTTCTCAATGATGCGGATGAGCGAACTGCTGTCGGTCATGTCGCCATAGTGCAGGTTGATGAGGCGGCGCTGCTTCATGTCGCGCACCCACTCGTCAAGGTACAGGTGCTCGATGCGCCCTGTGTTGAAGCTGCTGCTGCGGCGCAGGATGCCGTGCACCTCATAGCCCTTGTCCAGCAGCAGTTCGGCCAGGTAGGAACCATCCTGGCCCGTGATGCCCGTGATGAGGGCGACTTTCTGGTTGTTCTCGTTCATTGTGCTATAATGCGTTGTCTAGTCTGTTCGGTTCAGGGTCGGTGATTTTTTCAATCATCGACGGGTGGACAAACGTCGTCGCCACGGCCACCAGACCCTCGACGTTGACGACCACGCGACGGTCTCCCTTGAGGCGGACAAAGATGCCCTCGGCACCGGCAAACATGCCGCCGATGATGCGCACGCGCTCGCCTGAGGTGAAGTCTCCTGGGTTGGGCATGAGGTAGATGAGTTTTTCCTCATAGGTGCCAGCAACCTTAATGAAGCTTTCCATCTGGCTCGTGGGCACGGTGATGGGCTTGTGGGTCTCGCGGTCCATGATGTAGCGGATGGGCAGCTCGGTCGTCATCTTGTACTCCTTCATGTCGCTGGGCGTGATGTGGATGAAGATGAGGTTGTGCACGCTGGGCACGAGTCGCTTGACCATCACTCCATGGCGCTCCTCGCGGCGGTATTGCATGGGAACAAAACAGGTGATGCCGCGTGCATCCAGGTCCTCCTTGACCTTGAGCTCGCGGTTATAAGTCACGCGGATGGCATACCACACCTTTTCCTCGCGCCCCTTCTTGACGATTGTCCTTACTTCCACGGGTGCAAAGGTACGTTTTTTTTTGGAATGGCGCACTTATTGAGGTTTTTCCTCGTTATATAAATAAACCGAACCACTTATTTCTATGGCAAAGGAAATCAAGAAATGGACTACGCTCGAGAGCCGCTACATCATCCAGCGGCCCTGGCTCACGGCGCGTGTAGATAAAGTGCAACTGCCCGACGGGCGCATCAACCCCGAGCACTATGTGCTGGAATACCCCGAGTGGGTCAACATCATCGCTATTACCCGTGAGGGCGAGTTTGTCATGGTGCGGCAGTACCGCCATGCGATGGATATCGTGCTCGACGAGCTGTGTGCCGGCGTGGTAGAGCAGGGCGAGGCTCCCTTGCAGGCCGCACAGCGTGAATTGCTCGAAGAAACCGGCTATGGCGGTGGGCAGTGGCAAGAAATCATGACCGTGGGGCAGAATCCCAGCATCTGCAACAACATCACCCACTGTTTCCTGGCCGAGGGCGTGGAACGCGTCAGCGACCAGCACCTCGATGCCAGCGAGGACATCGCCGTGCTGCTCTTGTCGCGTGACGAAGTCGAGGCGATGCTGCGTGAGAACCGCCAGTTGCAGGCCTTGATGGCATCCCCCCTGTGGCGCTACCTCGCCGAGCACCCCTTGTAACTCTTCTGGGCACTCAGAGCCCTCCGAGAACTCTGAGCGCTCGGAGAACTCAGAGAACTCAGAAAGGCCAGAGTTCTCCGAGTATTCTAGCGGACCACCTTGGTGAACACGGGGGCCTTGCCTTTCTCGACTAAGACATAGACCTTGATTTCGCTGGCAGGAGGCAAGTCGGCATTCTGTTCGCGCGGTGTGTTCATCGCGGTAAACAGGTATTCGGTGCCCTCGGGAATCGTGCGTGATGCGACGGTTGTGGCCTTGGCGTTGAGCATGGGATAGCCGTCAACAGCGGCGTTAAAGATGGCTTCCTCCTCGGCACTCACAGGATGCTGCTCGGGGAAGTCGGCGGGCATGAAGAGGCTGCCCTCAATAAAACTGATGCTTTTCAGGAAATCTTCAACCTCCTTAGGCATGGCATCCATGCGGGCGGCGCGCACGCCGTAACCGGGCATGACCTTGGCATTGGGCTGCTTGGCTTCCAGGTCTTTGACACTCGATTCCAGTCCGCCGCTGCCGAAGGTGCAGAACGGCACAACCCACTTGTCGCTCAGGTCCACCTTCTCCAGCAAGGAGGCAATAGGAGGTGCATAAGTGCCAAACCAGATGGGATAACCGATGAACACAGCGTCATAATCGGCAACATTGCTCTTCAAGGGCTTAATCTCGGGCAAGATGCCTTTCTCGCGGTCGGCCTTGCAGCGGTCAATCGTTGCCTGGAATGCCGTGTCATAAGGCTCCACGAGGGTGATTTCCTCAATGTCGGCATTGAGGTGTTTGGCGATTTCCTGTGCCACGGCTTTGGTGTTTGACGTCTGGGAGTAATACAGTACCAGTGTCTTGGGATTCTCTTTCTTTGGCTTGCAGGCTATGACAAGCGTCAAGGCCACAACAAGAACCAGCAATAATTTCAACTTTTTCATAGACGGTAATTCTTTTAGTTATACAGTTATTGAGTTGATTCCAAAGGGATTCGGTTTACAGCAGGCGGCCGTGGTCGTTGTAACTGTAGAAGCGGCCACCGCGGCACACGATGATGTGGTCCACCAGTTGGATGTCCATCACCTTGCAGGCCTGGTGCACGCGCTCGGTCAAGCGGTCATCCTGCACGCTGGGATTGGGGTTGTCGCTGGGGTGATTATGGGCAAGGATGATGCCCGAGGCCAGGCGCTCGATGGCGGGACGCAGGATCATCTTGATGTCGGCCACGGTCATTGCCGTGCCGCCGCTGCTGATGCGCTCACAACTCTCCACCTGTTTGGCATGGTTGAGCAGCACAACCATGATTTCCTCGTGGTCAAGGTCGCTCATGCGTGATTTCAAGTAATTGTAGGCGGCATCACTGCTCGTGATTTTATAGCGATCCTGGAATTCCTCCTGCTGGTAGCGGCGGGCCAGTTCCAGAGCGGCCAGGATCTCGATGGCCTTAACCTCGCCGATGCCGTGGTAGTTCTTTACCAGGTTGTTGATGCCCTTGCGGGCGATGAGATAGAGTTTGTCGTCGTTGTCCCGCAGGATGCGCTGGCACAGGTCCACCACCGACTCGCCTGGCGAGCCCACCCTCAACAGGATGGCCAGCAACTCGGCTGTCGAGAGGCTGGAGAAGCCATGCTTCTTGGCCTTCTCGCGCGGGCGGTCCTCCTCGGGCACCGTGTCCTTGATGTTGCGGGTACCCACCAGTCTATTCTCTTTCTCTTCCTGCATGAATCAACGGATAAAACGGATGAATGGAAAAAACTCCTAACTTCTAACTCCTAACTTCTAACTAAAAAACTACTTCCCCTTGCGCATCATCACTTCCTCCTCAACGTCACGTCCATGCTTGAGCAGGATCTTCCACACGTAGGCCTTGATGAAGCCCCAGCCATAGCTGCACAGCTGCGTGAAGCTCGATGCCACGGCCAGACAGGCAATCTTCAGGTTGCGCGTCTGGATGAGAGCGGCCACCCATAGCATCGCGGCATAGAGCAGGATGGGCAGCAGGAACCACCACTTCCACAACGAGAGCAACAGCAGCAGCACGCACCCGATGAGGAACACAGCGGGCAGGCAGTGCACGAGCTTGAGGCTGTCGGGATAAAGCAGTTTCAGGGTGATGCGTGACATGCCGAAGACGTAGGTCTGCCGGGCAAACTTCTGGAGGCTAGTGCGGCGCTTATGATAGACAAACGCGGGACGGATCAGGCGGATGTCAAAGCCGGCCTGGCGCACGCGGGTGCTCATGTCGATATCCTCGCTGAACATCTCGCGGAATCCGCCGACCTTGTTATAGACCTCACGTGAATAGCCCATGTTGAACGAGCGGGGCACAAACTTCTCCATCTGCACCTTGCCACCGCGGATGCCTCCAGTGGTCAGCAACGATGTCATCGAGAACGAAATGGCCTTCTGCACATCGGTGAAGTCGTCGCTCGCCGCATCGGGCCCGCCAAAACACGGCACATACTCGTTGGCCAGTTCACGGCCCAGCGTCTTGAAGTAATCGGGCGGTATCACGCAGTCGCTGTCAAAGAACACAAAGTACTGGCCCGTGGCGTGCTCCAGCCCATAGTTGCGGGCGATGGAACGCCCCTCGTTGGCCTTATAGAAGTAGCGCAGGTCCAGCTCGCTGCTGTAGCGCAGCGCGATGTCCTCGCAGCGCTCGGTCGAGCCGTCCTCGACCAGTATGATCTCGAAATCTTTATCGGTCTGACGGGTGAGGCTCCTCAACAGGTCCTCCACCTCGTCCCGCCGGTTATACACCGGCACAATCACTGAAAAGTATGGCATCTCTTTAATCTGACTTTTGCAATTATCCCACAAAATTACTCATTTTCCTGTTAAAAAAACACGAATTACGTGATTTTTACAAATTGTCCCTACTCCTTCCCGTCATAATGGGGAAATTGTCGCACATAATAAAGATACATTAGCGTCCTGTGAAATTTGCACGCTCCCCATCAATGTATGGTAGATTATGTGATTAGCTGCAGCTTTCCAAAATGGGGCATGGTTTTGCCTCGAAAGACGCTAGTCGGTTCTTCGAACCGCTGACATCTTTGAAGTTTTCCTCGGACAACAATAATTGAAAAATAACGAGGGACCAAACTGCTATATCGTTCCTAAAATAAAAAACTTTGCGTCTTTGCGTCTTAGCGTGAGGTTGGGGGTTGAAAGGCTTATCTGTTGGCACGCTTGAAGCGCTGCATGATGACCACGGCGACCAGGAAGGCGACGAAGTCGCTGGCGGGCATGGAGAACCACACGCCGTCGAGGCCCCACAGCGAGGAGAACAACAGCAGCATGGGCAGCAGGAACAGCAGCTGGCGTGAGAGCGACATGAAGATGCTGATGCGCACCTTGCCGATGGTCTGGAAGAAGTTGGTCACCACCGCTTGGTAGCCGATAACGGGGAAGACGAGCATGTTGATGCGGATGCCGCGTATGGAGATGGCTAGCAGGTCCTGGTCGTCGGTGAACAGGCGTGTACACGGCCCGGGCAACAGTTCGCCAATGACCCAGCCGACGGTCATCGCCACCACCGATGCGGTGATGGTGAGCCGCAGCACATGCTTCACACGGTCCATGTTGCGCGCTCCATAGTTGTAGCCGGCAATGGGCTGGAACCCCTGGCAGATGCCCATGATGACCATGAAGAAGATGAATCCCAGGCGATTGGCGATACTGTAGGCTCCGACGGCCAGGTCGCCGCCATAGGTCATCAAGGCATTGTTCATGAAGATCGCTACCACGCAGCCCGTGAGCTGCATTGCAAACGGCGAAATGCCGATGCTGACGATGTCCTTGACAATCGCCCACGCGGGCCTGAGGAAGCGCCACTCCAGGTGCAGCAGCTCGCGCTGACGTGAGAACTGCCACAGCTGCCAGCACAGCACGATGGCCTGGGCCAGGATGGTCGCGATGGCTGCGCCCTTGATGCCCATGTGCAGCGGCCAGATGAAGATGGGGTCGAGGATGGTGTTGAGCACCACAGTGACAATGGTGGCGATCATCGCGGCCCGAGGTTTGCTCGCCGAGCGTAGCGCCGCATTCAGTCCCAGGTAGAGGTGGGTGATGACGTTGCCCACCAGCAGGATGAACATGTAGTCGTGGGCATGAGGCAACGTCTGCTCGCTGGCACCGAAGAAGGTCAGGATAGGATCCAGGAAAATCAACGAGACAATTCCCACCAGCACACCCATGATGATGTTCAGGGCCACCATGTTGCCCAGCACGTGGTTGGCCTTGTCATACTGGCGCTGTCCCAGTCGCAGTGACATCAGCGTGGCACCGCCGACACCGACCGCCGCTCCGAATGCCGCCCCGATGTTCATCAGTGGGAATGAGATGCCCAGTGCGGCCAGCGCCATCGAACCCACACCGTGGCCGATGAAGATGCTGTCCACCATGTTATAGAGCGATGATGCTGTCATCGCTATCACACCAGGCAGGGCATACTGCCACAGCAGTTTCCCCACCGGCTGAGTTCCCAGAGCCAATGTCGCTTCCTTGTTATCTCTCATTTTTTGTCTCTCATTTGGCAGTCGTTAAGGGCTTTAAGGGCATTAAGGGCTTTATTCCTCCAGGCCGAAGCAGGCCTTGATCGCGGCACGGATGGCACCGGCCTCCCGGCTGCCCCCCTTGAGGATGTTGAGCACGCCCCGGATGTAGTCGTCCTTGCCCTTGTAGCCGCACAGGGTGGCGACGTTGCTCTCGCCGATCATCAGCTTCTGGTTATAGACGCGCAGGATGCTGGCATAGTCCTCGTTGTCCTCATACACGTGGAACTCGCGGCACAGCTGGTCATACATGCCGCGCGGGTTGATTTCGCTCACCAGCTCGACCATGTGTTCCTCCAGGGCGCTGATGTTGCGGAATTTCATGTCGATGCGCAGCTCGACGTCGTGCTTGACGCGATGGCGCACGTGCATGAGCGCCTGTTGCTTGAGCTCGCGGGTGAACATCTCGATGACGCGCTTCTTGACCTTGGGGAAGACGATGTCCTCGTTGCGGTGCTTGTAGCGTGCCACAGCGCGGATGACACCCTCGAGCATGAGGATGTTTTCAATCTCGGCCACGTTGGGCACCAGGATATTTTTCTTGCGCAGGTACTCCACCTCCTCATCGCTGCGGCGGTCGCGGTCCACGATGCCTCGGCTGTCGAGCTGGTGGAAATTCTGCAGGTCGCCGAAGGTCCTGACCGTCTCAATGACCTTGTTGCAGCTCCCCAGGGGCTTAACGGTGTACTCGGGGAATATCAAGGGGTACAGCCTGGAGTCGATGCTGTGCTTGTCGTCGCCCTCGATAAAGAGGACGGGCTTGCGGCTGCCCAGCAGGTCGAGCAGGGCTCCGTCCAGGTCGCGGCTGCTGGTCATCACCTCATAGTCCCATGCCTTGGAATCGGGGTCAAACTCCTTGACCCACACGCACTGGTTATCAATGCGGGAGCTGGCGAATTCCACGTCATGTGTGTTGTAGATGAAGGTGCAGTCGGGCCGCATCTGCTCCAGCACGTTCCACAGGGTGCGCATGATGCTGCTGTGGATAAACGTCTCGGGGTCATCGACGAGGATGGCCGCATCGGGCATGGCATACTGCACCGCTCCGATGTAGTAGAGCACCGATTTCTCGCCGTCGCTCAGTCGCCGCAACGGGTACTTGTCCTCGTAGCCCTCGCTGGTGAACATCAACTTGCCGTTCTCGCGCAGCACCTTGTTCTTGGGGAACACCTCTTGCCACTTCTTGACGGTGACATCGAGCTTGGTCTTGGGAAACTCCATCTGCTCTTCCATGAGCTTGTGCGCTTTGAAGTTCATCAGTTCGCGGAACTCGTCATTGAGCATCACATAGAAGAGCTTGTCAAACTCGGTGTCGGCCAGATTCTTAACCTGTGGGTTGGCTTCGTTCATGCGGTTGAACAGGTCATCAATGGAGCCGGCAAGCGGTTTCGCACTGGCTGGGGTGGGGAAGAGGGCCTTGAGCGCCGAGATGCGGTAGGCCTTGTCGCCCAGCTCATCGACGAGTGCCGAGCAGAAGCGGCTCTTGCCCGAACCGTTGTTGCCGATGATGGTGATCTGCTTGGACTCAAGCAGCACCTCGGGCTGATGGCCGTCCATCCTTTTGGGTAGTCTGATGTCCATATCTGAATTGAGTTTTTGTTTTCTGGAGGGTAAAATTAGCAGTTTATTTTTATTGTACCAAGTATTTACCGCCCAAAGTGCAAAATTGATGGATTTTTTGGTATTCATCATCTTTCCTATGCACTTTTATTGCTAATTTTGTCGCTTGTTATGATGGAATATGTAAACGCTTTTTTTTCGATGCTCAACGGCATGTCGCCTTATCTGCTGTTAGGTTTCTTGATAGCAGGCTTGTTGCATGCTTTTGTGCCCTCGACGATCTATAGCCGTTACTTGGCTGGTACAGGATTCCGCTCAGTGGTGACGGCTGCTTTGTTTGGCATTCCGCTACCGCTGTGTTCGTGTGGCGTGCTGCCCACTGCCGTTGCCTTGCGCCGCAGCGGCGCTTCACGTGCCGCCTCGACGTCTTTTCTCATCGCCACGCCCCAGACGGGTGTCGATAGCATTGCGGCGACCTACTCGATGATGGGTCTGCCGTTTGCCATCCTGCGGCCGGTGGCTGCGTTGGTGACCTCACTGCTTGGCGGCCTGGCCGTCGGCTATTGGGAGCGTAAAGGTGCACTCGACGACGTGCATGACGATGCCAACTACGAGTTCAGTGAACTGCCCAAGGGGCTGTGGAACAAGATTCTGGAAACCTTGAAATATGGCTTCTTTGACATGATGCAGAGCATCGGCCGCTGGTTGCTCATCGGCCTTGTCGTGGCCACGCTCATCACCGTGCTATTGCCCGACGACTTCTTCTCGACCTATGCCCGCTGGCCGCTGTTGAACATGTTCATCATCGTGCTGGTGGCTGTGCCGATGTATGTGTGTGCCACGGGATCAATCCCCATTGCCGCCGCCCTCATGCTCAAGGGTATGTCGCCCGGCTGCGCCCTGGTGCTGCTCATGGCAGGCCCGGCGGCCAACCTGGCCTCGATGTTTGTCGTGAACAATGCTTTCGGCCGCAAGGCCACCGTTGTCTATCTGCTCTCAATCATTGGCGGCGCGATCGGCTTCGGTGTGCTGGTGGACTACTGGCCGGGACTGCGTGAGGTGTTTGTCAACGCCTTGCCATGCCACGTCATGCATCATGGTCACGGGATGGGAGCCTCGTGGTTCAACACGGTGTGCAGCATCGCGCTGCTTGGCATGATTGTTGTGGCCCTCGGGGCGAAATATTGGAAATCTTATCAAATCAAACTTAATAAAACTACTGCAATGAAGGAATTCAAAATCAAGGGCATGATGTGTGCCCACTGCAAAGCTAATGTCGAGAAAGGCCTCGCCGCCCTTCCCGGTGTGGAAAAAGTAACTGTTGACCTGGCCAAGGGCACTGCCCTCGTCGAGGGCACCGTCCCCGACCAACTCGTCATCGACTGCATCAACGACCTCGGCTACCAGTACGAGCCCTGATACACATCCTAGCCCTAAGAGATCAATCTAGATGCCCTAGACCTGCTAGAGCATCTAGATTGATTATTTTACGGGAATTTATTTTACCGCGGTATAGATCGTGCACACACCCAGAGTGAGGCGCTTGAATGTGGCCTCACGCAGGCCGGCGTTGCGCATCAGCTGCAGCATGTCGTCGCCCTGCGGGACGGCGGCGATGCTCTGTGGCAGGTAGCGGTAGGCACTCTTGTCGCCGCTCTTGAGTGAGCCCAGCCAGGGGATGATGTGCAGCGTGTAGAGGTCGTAGAACCAGCGTATCAGCGGATTGGTGGGAGTAGAAAGTTCCAGCACGCATAGCATGCCGCCGGGCTTGAGCACACGGGCCATCTCCTTGTAACCCTGTTGCAGGTGCTCAAAGTTGCGGACCCCGAAGGCAACCGTCACCGCGTCAAACGTCCCGTCCTCCATCGGCAGCGCCATGCAGTCGCCTTGCTCAAAGGTGATGGCCCTGTTCAACCCCTTGGCCTTAACCTTGCGCACGGCTTCGTCGAGCATCCCTTGAGACAGGTCGATGCCCGTGATGTGTTGAGGTTGCAGGGACTCGTGCAGCTGGATGGCAAAGTCTCCCGTTCCAGTTGCCACATCCAGGATGTGGCTTGGCTTCAGCCGCTTCAACCGCTTCACGGCCAGTTGTCTCCACCAGATGTCAATACCCAGTGTCATGGCGCGGTTCATGAAGTCATATGCCGGAGCGATGCTGTCAAACATCTGCCGCACCTGCTCGGTCTTGGCTGTCTCGTGTGTGCCGTAGGGGGTCACTTGCTCGACCCTGCTACCGTTCTTTTCACCATCTGTCATGGATTCCGGATGAATTTTCTTTATCCTTTAAACATTAACCTTTATCCTTCACTTTTCGACTGGTCGAGAAGTGAAGTCTCCTGGAAGCGTTCATAGGCCTCGACGATGCGCTGCACCAGCTGGTGGCGCACGATGTCCTTTTTCTCAAACTCCACCTTGCCGATGCCTTTCACACCATCAAGCACGCGCAGGGCGTGAATCAGACCGCTTGTCACGCTGCGCGGCAGGTCGATCTGTGTCGTGTCGCCGGTGACGATCATCTTTGACCCCATGCCCAGGCGGGTAAGGAACATCTTGATCTGGTGGGTGGTGGTGTTCTGAGCTTCGTCGAGCACGATGATGGCATCATTCAGGGTGCGGCCGCGCATGAAGGCCAGCGGCGCGATCTGGATGACGTTATTCTCCATGTATTCCTTGAGCTTGGCTTGCGGTATCATGTCCTCGAGCGCGTCATAGAGCGGTTGCAGGTAGGGGTCGATCTTGTCCTTCATGTCGCCGGGCAGGAAACCGAGCTTCTCGCCAGCCTCGACGGCAGGGCGGGAGAGTATGATCTTGCGTATCTCACGGTTCTTTAATGCCCTGACGGCAAGAGCCACGGCCAGATAGGTCTTACCCGTTCCGGCGGGACCTAGGGCAAAGGTCAAGTCGTTGTGCATAAATGTTTTGACCAGCAGCTGCTGGTTGGGTGTGCGACCGCTGATGGGTTTACCGTTCACGCCATAGACGATCACGTCGTCCATCTTCAATTGCTTGGGCGGCGTGCCCTTGATGGTGTCGATGATGACATCCTCGGGCAGTGTGTTATAGGTAGCGCAATAGTCGGCGAGGGCATGGATTTTCTGCTCAAAGTCGGCCGTCTCGCTGTCGTCGCCGATGACGGTGATAACACTGCCACGCGCAGCCATGCGCAGTTTGGGAAACAGATTGCGGATTAGTTGTATGTTACTGTTATTCACCCCGTAGAATGTCACGGGATCAACGTTGTCGATGATAATGTGCCGTTCAATCATTCAATAAGTTTTAATTCTAAAGCACAAAATTACACAAAAATGGAGCAAGTCGTACATAAAAGCAAAATATTTTTGATTTTTGCAATTTGTCCTTTGGGTCGATGACAAAATGTATGATAATTGGGTTGTGGCTCCGATTTTTTGATTAATTTTGCATTTAAGTTTGAAAAAACAATTGAGGTGAGAAATGCTGGAAACTGGTTTATATCTGATACCCACTCAGTTGAGCGATGTGCCGCTCGACGGCGTGTTGCCCGCGCACAACATTGAGGTGGTGCGCGGACTCCGGTATTTTGTCGTCGAGAGCCTCCGCTCGGCAAGGCGCTTCTTGAAGAAATGTGACCGCAGCATCGATATCGACAGCCTCACCTTCAACGAGCTCAACGAACACACCGACCTCAAGGACACTGCGGCTCTTGAGGCATTGCTTGACCCTATCGCACGGGGTGAATCGGTCGGTGTCATCAGCGATGCGGGCTGTCCCGCGGTCGCTGACCCGGGCGCCGACCTGGTTGCCTTGGCTCAGCGCCGGGGCTATAAGGTCTTCCCCCTGGTGGGGCCGTCGAGCATCTTGATGAGCCTGATGGCCTCGGGATTTAATGGCCAGCGCTTCGCCTTTGAGGGCTATTTGCCCGTTGACGCGCAAGCCCGCCAGTCGAGGCTCAAGGAGATGACGCGGCGTGTTGAGCGTGAGCGCCAGACCCAGATTTTCATCGAGGCGCCCTATCGCAATAACCAGCTCATCGCCGACTTGGTACAGCACCTGCCGGGCAACATGAGGCTGTGTGTGGCCAGCGATATCACGGGCGAGAACCAGAGTATCATTACCCGCACGATGGGCGAGTGGAAGCAGGCACACTATGACTACCACAAGATTCCCACCATTTTCCTCTTGTACAATTAATCATCGCGGCAATGGCAGGGCATAAGTATAAGGGATTTACCAATGACGGACGTCCACTCAGGATTTCATTTGACGTGGACGGCAGCGATACCCCTGAGGTGACGGCACCTCAAGAGGAGGCTGTGCCGCATCCTGTCTATGCCGGGGTGGGCAAGGGCCTGTGCTTCATGAGCTTCGGCAGTGGCAGCAGCGGCAATTGCGCCTATCTGGGCACTCCGCGCGGCGGCATCCTCATCGATGCAGGCATCAAGCCGCCTCCCAAGAGCAACCGCAAGCGCAAGAAGAGCGAGGAGGATGTCTTGAACCTGAACGAGGCATTTGAGCAGCTCGAGCGCAATGGCGTGAATCCTGGTATGGTCAAGGGTGTGTTGTTGACCCATGCCCATCAGGACCACATGCGTTGCCTGTATCCTGCCGTGAGCCGATGCAAGTGCAGCGTTTACTGCACGATGGGGGTGATGAGCCAGATGCTGCAGCGCTGCCGCATTCCTGGACGCATCCAGGATTACCATGTCCCCATCTTCAAGGAAATCCCTTTCCGCATCATGGACATGGAGATCACCGCTTTTGAAACGAGCCATGACGTGAAGAGTGTGGGCTTCAGCATCGAGTATGAGGGCGAGCGCTTTGTCGTCACGACCGACACGGGCATCATCACCGAGCGTGCCGCCCACTACATGAGCCGTGCCAACCACTTGATGATAGAGTGCAACTATGATAAGGAAATGTTGTTGAAGGGGAAATATATCCAGATGCTCAAGGATCGCGTGATGGGCGAGAAAGGACACTTGGATAATGTTGTCGCGGCGCGTTTCGTTGCCGATAACTACCATGAGGGCCTGCATCACGTCTTCCTGTGCCACTTGAGCAAGGACAACAATACCGAGGCTATCGCCCTGGAAACGATGCGTGGCGCGCTAGAGGAGAAGGGACTCAGCGTCGGCGATGCCTCCAACTCCGCCGCGATGCGGGAGCGCGATGTCCAGATTTACGCTTTGCCCCGCTATAATGCTTCTTCCTGGTTTGTGCTGGCGTGACGCTCTTGCCTGCCTTGGCGCCGGTTGTCGAGGATGACAACGCTTGCCGTGCGGGCGCTGAGTGGAGGGGCTCTGGCTCGAGGGCGTTATATACCCAGTAACCGTCATTATGATCTTGCAACTGCTTGAACTCCTCGGTAAAGAAGGGTTTCAGCTTGTCATAGTCGATCAGTACCTCGATGGCGCTGCTCGAGATGGTGCCGTGCTGGTACTGGAAGACCACACCGCGCTTGCCGCAGCGTATCTCGCTAGGCACGTTGAGCGCATGCTGCAGCTTGTTGTCGCCACGTCCCTTGTTCAGGTCGTCGATCTTCTTGTTGATGACCTTGAGCAGCTTGTTCTCTTTTTCCACGTCGGCAACCAGGATGTCCAGCCTGGAAAGCACGCGTTGCTGCATGCGGTCATAGTGGACATAGGTGGTGCTCTCGTTGGTCGAGTTGCCGTTGTATTGCACCTTGTCAATCTCCATCACGAGCAACCGCTGCGAGGTCATGTAGGGATACACGAGCACCTGGCTCACGTTGCCATAGACGGGATAGACGGTCGGGGCTTTGACCAGCGTGCGGTAACTGTCGCCGATGGGCTTGTTGAACTCGGGTGTGTTCAAGAACACATATCGGGCATCTCTCATCTTGGCCTGGCTGTTGCCGAAGGCCTTCTTGATCAATTCCTTATTCAGCTCGCCCAGGTCATCGTTGCCGTTGATCTTCTGGGGCCAGCGCGACTTCACATGCTTGGTGCTGGTGTAGTAGGAGGTCTGGTCCCCGGCAATCGTGGGCTCGTTGGCGATAAAGTAGTAGGTGTTGAGTTGGGTTTTCTCAAACACGTCGGCCTGCGAGGCGGTGGTGACCGTGTCGGCCATCGCGATGGCCTCGGTCGAGTCCCGCTGGCCGAACAGGTCCTGGCTCTTGCCACTGGCCTCGATGCGACGTGACATGTACCAGCCTGCTGCCATCAGGTCGATGATGGTCAACAGGATGATGACGATGATGAGGTTCTTTTTTGTCATGTCTCTGTATTTATCTCTGCTCTAAAGTCTCTGTCATGTGCTGCACGGCATCGCTCACCCGCTGCATGAGCCAGCGGGGCGTGGATGTGGCGCCGCAGATGCCGATGCGCTCTTTCCCTTCGAGCCATGACGGGTCGATGTCGCTCTCGCTGCTGATGAGGTGCGAATCAGGGTTAGCGGCCTGGCACTCGGCAAACAGGATGCGGCCGTTACTGCTCTTGGCACCGCTCACAAACAGGATGAGCTCGTGCTGGGCAGCGAATTCGCGTATCTGCGGGATGCGGTTGGCTACCGAGCGGCAGATGGTGTCAAAGCTGCGGAAGACCACACCGGGCCTCACCCTGCGCTTGATTTCCTCAACGATGTGCTGGAACTCCTGCACACTCTTGGTCGTCTGGGAGTAGAGGTAGATGTCGCGCGAATAGTCGATTTTATCAATCTCATCGATGTTCTCGATGACGGTTGCCTGACCCTGGGTCTGCCCGACGAGGCCCAGCACCTCGGCATGGCCACGCTTGCCGTAGATGACGATCTGCGGGGCATTCTCGCTGGTAGAGCCGTTACCATGGTAGGTGGCATGGATGCGCTGTTGCAGCTTCAGCACCACAGGGCATGTGGCATCGATGATGTCGATGCGGTTGCGCTGAGCGGTCTCGTAGGTCTTGGGCGGTTCACCATGGGCCCTGAGCAGCACCTTCACGTCGTGCAGCTGCTCCAGCTGCTCATGGGTAATCGTTTCCAGACCGCGGCTCGCCAGACGGTCCACCTCGGCGGTATTGTGCACGATGTCACCCAGGCAGTACAGATGCCCGGTATCATTCAGCTGCTCTTCGGCCTTGCGGATGGCGGTTGTCACCCCAAAGCAGAACCCCGACCCGTTATCAATCTCAATAATGGCCACCTCTAAAACTCCTAACTCCTAACTCCTAACTCCTAACTAACGCTGGGCCCTCTCGAGGTAGAGCTGGTACAGACACTCGTCCTGCTCCTCAAGGGTCATGTGGGAGTTGTCGAGGACCACAGCGTCGTCGGCCTGGCGCAGGGGGCTCTCCTTGCGCGTGCTGTCGATGCGGTCGCGCTCGGTGACGTTGGCCAGCACCTCCTCGAGGGTCGTTGTGGTATCGCCCTTGGCGCGCAGCTCGTCATAGCGGCGTTGGGCGCGCACCTGGGCACTTGCTGTGGCAAATACCTTCATCTCGGCATCGGGGAAGACCACCGTGCCGATGTCGCGGCCGTCCATCACCAGTCCCTTGTCCTTGCCCATGGCCTGCTGCTGCTTCACCATGGCCTTGCGCACAAAGCCGATGGCGGCGATGATGCTCACCACATTGCTCACGCGCATCGAGCGGATGTAGCGCTCCACGTTCTTGCCGTTGAGGCATGTGACGCTCTTGCCCTCCTTGGTGGGGCGGAAGGTGATGGCGATGTCGCCGTGCTTGAGGTGCTCACGCAGCGCTGGCTCGTCCACCTTGCCGCGCTTGGTGAGCTTGTTGCGCAGTGCAAACAGGGTCACGGCGCGGTACATCGCGCCAGTGTCCACATAGGCATATCCGATGCGCCTAGCCAGGGCCTTGGCCATCGTGCTCTTGCCTGTCGAGCTGTGCCCGTCGATAGCAATAGTAATCTTCTTCAGTGCCATTGTTTCTAGTTCATGTTGATTATCTGCCCACAAAGTTACTCATTATTGCACTCATTAAGTGCATTTTTCTCGAAAATATTGCACCATTAGAGTGTAATTAATTGGATTCGTATAATTTGCGTGCGCCCACCAAGGGCTGCCCCTTTGTCGTGGCATTTCCCGTTTTTTTGCTGGATATGATATGAGTATGGCGGTTTTTTTGTAAGTTTGCAGCAAAATAGTTAGACGATGAGACATTTATTATATATTGTGGCAGCCTTGGCGGTGATGATGGCCGCATGCGGCGAGAAGAAGTCGCCGCTTGATGCCGAGGCGCGTGACAGCGGCATGAGGGCTGCTGCCGCGCTCGTGGCAGTGGATCACACCGACACGATGGCGATGGAACGCGCCGTGATGGATGCCAAGGCCAAGCAGAGTGTGTATGCGCTCAAGCGTGACTCGGCGGCGGTGAGGGCATTTGATGATGCCTTCCGCTCCTATCTCAAGGAGAAGGACCGTCCGCTGTATCAATCCATTTTCCCTGAAGAGAAGAAACGATGAAGCGCTTACCATTGATATTGATCGGGCTGATGCTGCTGTTGACAGCCTGTGGCGATGCCTCCAGGCGGGGCGAGGCGGCAGGACGCAGCTTCCTGGCCTCTTGGGGCGACACGGCGGCAATGCACCAGACGGTGCAACGCTTCAACGCCCTGCGCAACGACAGCCTCTTCTGGCCATGGCAGGTGAAGGCTGCCAACCGGGCCTTTGCCAGCGTGCTGATGGATGACGGGCGCGACTCGCTGCTGCAGGCCGCACACGTCATTGTGCTGTCGCCACGGGAACTGGCTCAGCTCAAGTGCCCGCCCATGATGGAACTGCTGCGGCAACGGGAGTTTGATACCGACTCGGCAGCCGACTATCTGGAGCTCATCCATTGGCTGTGCCGAACGGTGGGCTACGACCGCCATGTGGCTGTCTATGACAGCACGCTCGAGGCCATCGTTGCCACCTACTCGTTGCACGAGCAGATGTGTGTCTATGCCCAGGCCTCACGTCCGGCCGCACTGGGTGAGGCGATGGCCCTGGATGCCAATCTGCTCGGTGCCGACATGGCCGACATCAATGCCCGCATCAATGAGCTGCGCAATATCTACACGACCGAGGAGTTTGCCACCTTTGAGGCTTCCTACAAATCCGCTCTTGATACTAACCGTTAAACACTAATCAACACGATATAGAATGAAAACTTTCCAGGAATATCTTGATATCGTCAACCAGACGATTGCCGCCATCCCTTATCCCGCGGCTCCCAGCCAGCTGTATGAACCCATTTCCTATCACATGGCGCTGGGCGGCAAGCGCGTCCGTCCCGTACTCACGTTGATGGCCTGTGATGCGATGGGCGGCGACCCGGCCGTTGCCATCAATGCCGCGGTGGGTCTGGAAATGTTCCACAACTTCACCCTGCTGCACGACGACGTGATGGACAATGCCGACGTGCGCCGTGGCAAGACTACCGTGCATCGCCGCTGGAACGACAACACTGCTATCCTGAGTGGTGACACGATGCTGACTATCGCGACGCAATACATCGCCCGCACCATGAGCTGGCCCGTGATGGAACTGTTCAACAAGACGGCCATCGAGATCTATGAGGGGCAGCAGCTTGACATGGATTACGAGCGCCGCAACGATGTGACCGTCGATGAGTATGTCAACATGATCCGCTTGAAGACCTCTGTACTGCTGGGCTGCGCCCTCAAGACTGGAGCATTGATTGCAGGCAGCAGTGACGAAGATGCCGACGTGCTTTATCAGGCAGGTGTCAATATGGGATTGGCATTCCAGCTCAGGGACGACGTGCTCGATGTCTGGGGCGACCCCGTTACCTTCGGTAAAGAGATCGGTGGTGACATCATGAACAACAAGAAGACCTTCTTGCTTATCAATGCCATGCAGATGGTTCAGGGCGATGATGCCGATGAGCTGCGCCGTTGGCTCAACGACCCCTATGCCTCGCGCGACGACAAGGTGCCTGCCGTGACCGCCCTCTATGAGCGCATGGGTGTGCGTCAGCTCGCCGAGGAAGCCATTACCCGCTACAACGACAGCGCCATTGCCGCATTCAACCACCTCAAGATGAGCGACGAAGACAAAGCCGCCTTCATCACCCTGGCCAACCGCCTAGCCGGCCGCCACTTCTAATGATGTAAGAGTAGAGATAAACGAGTAGAGAGTGAAAGGAATCGCTCCTAATTCCTAATTTCTAATTCCTAATTCCTAATGATTGACAGTCATTCTCATATTTATTGTGATGCGTTCGACGAGGACCGCGATGCGGTCGTCTTGAGAGCCCGTGAAGCGGGTGTGCGCCACATCATCCTGCCGGGTGAGAGTCATGAGAGCGTGCCGCTGCAAGTCGCCTTGCACGAGAGGTACCCCGATTACATCTCGTTGGCCTTGGGTCTGCACCCCGAGGAGGTGCATGATGACTACCTCGACCAGCTGGAGCGGTTGCGCCCCATGCTCGACCAGCACCCCATCGTCGCCATCGGCGAGATAGGCATCGACCTCTATTGGGACAAGACCTGGCGCGAGCAGCAACGCCATGCCCTCGACATCCAGCTGCACTGGTGCCACGAGCTGGGAGTGCCCTTCATCATCCACTGCCGTGAGGCCCTCGACGATATCCTCGATGTCATCGACCACCTCGATTGCCCCGTGCCCCGTGGCGTGTTCCACTGCTTTGCCGAGACACCAGCCGACGTTGAGCGCGTGCGCCGCCGTGGTGACTTCTACTTTGGCGTTAACGGCGTGGTCACCTTCAAGAAGAGCACCGTGCCCCAACTGCTGCCAGCCATCGGCCTCAACCGACTGCTGCTCGAAACCGATGCCCCTTACTTGACACCCGTGCCTCACCGTGGCAAGCGCAACGAGAGCGCCTACATACCGCACATCAACGACTTCATTGCCAACGCCTTGGGCGTTACCCCCGAGGAAGTCAGCCAGGCCACCGACCGCAACGCGCAACAACTGTTCAACCTCCATCTATAGCCACTATAGTAACTATAGCCACTATAGTAACTATAGCTTCTTAATATCCTTAAATCCGCAGCACATTTTTGAAATAACTTTATAACATCCTGGACAACAAAAAGTTGCCCAGGATTTTGCCATGTCAGGGATTTCACC
>JAFTEU010000085.1 GCA_017453505.1 Muribaculaceae bacterium | reverse complement strand
GTCAGGCCAGGGATTTGCCGCCGACTTCCTTCAGACATTGCGTCACCACAATGCCCTTGTCCTTGGCTATGCGCTTCCCGCCATTAGGGCGCGCTCGGGACTTTCACCCGTTAGAACATGACCATGCCGTGCGTACAAGACTGGACCGGGGCAACAACAATGTGTGCCTCGGCCCATAATGACTTGCTATAGAAGGAACGGCAGTTGAATTAAGCCTCCTTCTTGACGATGCGGCGCTCCTTGATGCGAGCCTTCTTACCGGTGAGACCACGCAGGTAATACAGCTTGGCGCGACGAACCTTACCATGCTTGTTGATGGTAATGCTGTCGATAAACGGAGACTCGAGCGGGAAAATACGCTCAACGCCGATGTTGTCACTAATCTTGCGAACGGTGAAACGCTTCTTCTCACCCTCGCCATTGATTTTGATTACCACACCACGGTACATCTGGATACGCTCCTTGTTACCCTCCTTGATGCGGTATGCTACCGTGATTGTGTCACCCGGGAAAAACTGTGGGTGCTGCTTGTTTGTAGCAAATGCTTGTTCTGCAACTTTAATCAAGTCCATTGTTATGTCATTTAATTCGTTAATAATCACTTCGCAATATACACAAGCCACACTTTTTCTTGTCAGAGATTACGAAAAGCGGTGCAAAGGTAGTACAAATTCCCGACATGACAATAAAAAATCGTATTTTTTTATCACGTTGCTATGTCTTGCTCTAGAAATGAAAGTGTTACTCACTTATTATTCGAAGAAAACGGAGGAAACCTGTAATCGTATGGTCTCATTGTTCTTTCCTTTTCTCTTCCATCTGCATACGCATTGCCGTTTCTAGTCTAATGCGATTTGCTCTTTGTTTTTGTGTTTCACCTCCTACTATTGCAGCAATAATAAAACCGATCAGCGGATTGAAGAAAACGCTTAGCAGGAAGAAGCCCCAAAAACTACGGCTTCGATTATAGGCATATTTACCGACTAAAATACAAAAAAAGATATAAACCAAAAACATAACCACGAATGACAAAAATAATATAAAATTCTCATTCGCTGTATCAATATTATTTGAGTTAGCCAATTGAAGTAATAACATAACAATTAATTAATCATTAGTGGATAATATGTAATTTCAAGCATAATGATAGTGTCAAATGCTACTCAGCTGCATATACCAAGAATACAAGGGAGATTTCACGAGAGGTATTCCTTGATGTAGAGTTCGCAGTTGGCGACCAGGGTGTCGTACCATTGCTGGCCGTAGCGCTCGATAAGGGGTTCCTTGAGGAACTGGTAGAGGCGGATCTTCTCGCGACGGCCCAGCACCTCGGCACACTTGCAGATCTTCCAACGGTCAAAGTTGACCGCCTCATAGCCCGGATAGCGCTTGATGCGCACGGGATAGAGGTAACAGGACATGGGCTTGCGCCAGTCGATGCGTCCCTCGCGGTATGCTTTTTCTATTGCGCACAGGCACATGCCACCGCGCTCATAGGTGGTGAATACGCAGTTAGCACCGCCGACCAGCTGGGTAACGAGCTCGCCCTCTACATCATAGAAGGCCACACCATGTTCCTTAATCTGCTCCTGAGCCTGCGGCAGGAGGTCATCCCAGACCTCGGGCAAGATTTCCTTCAGTTTTTCATATTCCCCTTGGGTGAGCGGTGCACCCGAGTCACCCTCAATGCAGCAGGCACCCAGGCAGGTATCCAGGTCGCAGCAGAAGAATCGTTCTACCAGGTCAAGGCTCACTAGTGTTCCGTCGATGTCGAACATAAGTTCTCAGTTGTCAGTTTTTCAGTTAATCTTTCTCCACGAGGGCCGAGAGGGCGTGCTCAAGGTCGGTACTGGAGAGGTTCAAGTGGAGTTCGCCCTTGTGGGCATAGGAGATGCGTCCCGTCTCCTCGCTGACGACAATAGCTATGGCGTCGGTTGCCTGGGCGATGCCCTTAGCCGAACGGTGGCGCAATCCCAGGTAACGGGGTATATTGGTGTCGTGGGAAACCGGCAGGATGCAACCGGCACTCATGATCTTGCCTCCAGCGATGATGAGTGCGCCGTCATGCAACGGGCTGTTCTTGAAGAAGATGTTTTCTATCAGGCGCGAATTGATATCGGCCTTGATCATGTCGCCCGTGCGTTCATAGTCGGTCAATGGGATGGTCCGCTGGATGACGATGAGCGCACCCGTCTTGGTTTTGGCCATGTTCATGCAAGCATAGACAACGGGCATGATCCACTTCTTCTCGTCATCAATCTCGCTCTTACCCTTAAAGAGTTTCTCAAAGATCTTGAGTCCACGTCTAGAGCCCAGCTCGGTAAGGAAGCGCTTGATCTCGTCCTGGAACAAGATGACCAGGATGAACAAGCCGATGTCGATGAACTTGTCCATGATGGTTCCGATCAGGCGCATGTCCATCATCTTGTACATAATCACCCAGGCAACCACAAAGGCAAGCACGCCGACAAAGATGTCGAGCGACCCTGAGTCCTTCATCGTGCGGTACAGGTAGTAGAGCAATGTGGCCACCAGCAGGATGTCGATTAGATCCTTGATGCTGAAGAGCGTAAATATTGATGAGGCAAGTAATACCATGCAGTTTATTGATATAAAAAGAGTCTATAATGTCTTGTTAGCATTGCCACGCAAGAGGGTGACAAGTTTCACGGCCTCGACCGCTGGCCGCACGTCGTGGACACGCAGGATGTGGGCCCCGCGCTCCAGGGCAAGGGTGTTGATGACCGTGGTGCCATTGAGGGCCTCGTGGGCAGTGCATTGCAGCGGCGTGTAGATCATGCGCTTGCGAGACACACCCACGAGCAGTGGAGCATCGAGGGCATGAAAGGAGTCGAGACACTCCAGCAGACGGTAATTCTGTTCGAGCGTTTTGGCGAAGCCGAAACCCGGATCGGCAATGACATCAGTCACACCCAGTTGCCGCAGCTCACCGATGCGGCGTGCCATCCACTCGAGCACATCGGCAGCAACGTCGTCATAGTCGGTCATCGAGGCCATCGTCTCGGGGGTGCCCCGCATGTGCATCAACACATAGGGGACTTGCAGCCGTGCCATGGTCGGGAACATGTCCTCGTCCATCGTTCCGCCCGAGATGTCGTTAATGATATCAGCGCCCAATTCCTCGACACAACAGCGCGCCACGTCGGCACGATAGGTATCGACCGAGATGATGGCGTCGGGCCACATGCGGCGAATGGCTGCGATAGCCCAACTGAGCCGTGACATTTCCTCCCGCGCATCAACCTGACCGCTTCCCGGTCGTGTCGAACAGGCTCCCACATCAATGACATCAGCCCCCTCGTCAAGCATCTGCCCTACTCGTTCGATGAGCGCACGCTCATCGGCGACACGGCTGCCGCTGTAGAACGAGTCGGGTGTGACATTGACAATGCCCATCACCCAGGGTCGGTCGATGGCCACTATGCGCCCCTTGAGACGGAGGCTATAGGTCTTGAACGGTGATATCATCAAGTAAAAATTATTTTAAAATGCAAAGTTACGAAAGTTTTCCGAAAAATGGCTTACCTTTGCCCTAGTAAATCAACAGACACATGACAATGACACTAGGCAATGACATCGAGAGCGCACCCATCGGGGTGTTTGACTCGGGATTCGGCGGACTGACCATCCTGCGGGACATCAGGCGGGTGCTGCCGCAATATGACTACCTGTTCGTGGGCGACAACGCACGGGCACCCTATGGCACCCGGTCGCGCGAGCTGGTCTATGAGTTCACGCTCCAAGCAGTGAAACACCTGTTTGACCAGGGCTGCCTTCTCGTTATCCTGGCCTGCAACACGGCCTCGGCCGAGGCGCTGCGCACCATCCAGCAGCAAGACCTCCCCACCCTCGCCCCCGATCGCCGCGTGCTGGGTGTCGTGCGACCCACTGTCGAAAAAGTGGGCGAGCTGACGCGCACGGGCCATATCGGCGTGTTCGGCACGCCTGGCACCATCGCCAGCCGCAGCTACAACATCGAGATTGAAAACACCTATCCCGGCTACAAGGTTCATGGCCATGCCTGCCCCATGTGGGTGCCACTGGTCGAGAATCGTGAGAGTAATGGCGATGGAGCAGACTATTTTGTCAAGAAGGACATTGACCAGCTGATGAGCGATTGCCCCGACATCGACACGGTCATCCTGGGCTGCACCCACTATCCCCTGCTCATCGACAAGATCAACCAGTACAAGCCGCAGGGCGTGAACATCATCCAGCAGGGTCCTATCGTGGCCGACAGCCTGGCCGACTACCTGCAACGCCATCCCGAAATTGAGCAACATTGCAGCCAGGGCGGCACTTGCCGATACTTCACGACCGAGGATCCCGATCACTTCTCACCCCTGGCCAGCGTGTTTGTCAACGAACCCGTCAACGCCCACCGCATCATCCTGTAATACCCTCACTTATACACACACCCTCAGGCTGGTGACAAATGACTAAGAACGCGAATTGCACATGGTGCATCCGCGTTCTCTTATTGTATTGCCTTACGGCTTATCGTACCTTTGTAACCAGTGTGTGATAAAGCTAGCGGCGGTTGGTACGCAGCTGGAAGGAGCGCATCGTGTAGAGCTTGTCACCGTCCGAGAAGCCTATCGAGAAGTCGGCGCTACCGTTTTTTAGTTTCCGGGTGGCGATGACCTCACTCTGGTAACGCACGGCCTTGCCTGGAGCAAGTTCCTTGATGATAGCCGTCGGCGAGAGGAAGATTTCCTTAGTACCCGTGACGGTGATTACGGGAGCGATGTCATAGACATAATCACGGCCGGTGTTGCGGATGATGAACACGAGACGGGCATGCTCCTCGGCATCCAGGGCACGGTTGTTATTGTCATCGACAAAGCGCAGTTCCTCAATTTCGAGGCTGGCATATGGACTGTAGGCGTTATTCTGGCGATAGTCGTCCATATCGTAGTCATAGTAGTAGTCCGACGAGCGGTAGTTGCCGTCATCAGTCTTGGGTGCTGTGGCCGCAGCACCGATCATACCGCCGACCGCCATGCCGACAACAGTACCCAGGTCACTGCCACGCGGCCCGTCGGCGATGCCCCCGATAGCAGAACCGAACATGCCGCCCAACGAGGCACCAGTAGCCACGCCATAGAATTGACTCATCGATTGGCAACTTGACATGAGCAGGGCGGTTGCCGTGAGGCCCAGAAAAACAGTCTTCTTCATCTTCTTTTTCTATTTTTAGAGTTTTAGTGTCGCTAAAGTACTCATTTGCAAGAACTGTGCCAAACTTTTTCGACAAAAACAGCAATAACCACTACAAAATGCACATATTCCTTACTTTCCTAAGGAAACGACGCTCACAAGTGCCACAACCATTAATTATTGGTTGCATGAAGTTGTGAGCGTCGTTTTTTACTGTCAAGAATGCAGCGGATCAACCGTAGGTCTCGATGAGGAACTTGATGAAGTTGGGATCGTTGAAGTTAACGGTACCGTCATCGGTCTGGTTCATCTCGGCAATGCGCTGGATGTCAAGCGGCGTGAGATTGAAATCAAAGATGTCCAGATTCTGGGCCATGCGCTCACGGTGAGTGCTCTTGGGGATGGCGACGATGCCTCGCTGGGTGAGCCAGCGCAAGGCCACCTGAGCGGCTGTCTTGCCGTACTGGGCACCAATCTCGGTGAGCAAGGGATCGGCGAACAGGTTGTTGCGGCCCTGCCCCAGAGGAGCCCATGCCATCTGCATCGTGCCAAACTCGGCCAGCCATGGCAGGATGTCGTTCTGCTGCGAGAACACATTGGTCTCCAGCTGGTTGACCATGGGCTTGACATCTGCCTTGAGGGCCAAATCGACAAAGCGTCCAGCCTGAAAGTTGGATACGCCGATGGCGCGCACCTTGCCCTGCTCGAGCGCCTTCTCCATAGCACGATAGGTGCCGTAGTAGTCGCCATAAGCCTGATGGATGAGCAAGAGGTCGATGTAGTCGGACTGCAACTTGCGCAGCGACTCATCGATGGAGCGGGCGGCATTTTCCTCGCCTGCATTGGATATCCACACCTTGGTCGTGATGAACAGTTCGTTGCGGGGCACACCGCTCTTGACGATAGCATTGCCCACGCCTTCCTCATTGAAATAGGCTTGAGCAGTGTCGATGAGACGATAGCCCACCTCGATAGCGTCGCTCACACAACGCTCACATTCCTCGGGGCTCACTTGAAAAACGCCGTAGCCCAGCAAGGGCATTTCCACGCCGTTAGATAACTTGATTGTTTCCATTTCAATTGTCAGTTTTCAGTTGTCAGTTTTCAGTTGTCAGTTTTACAGTTAATAGGTGGAGGCTTGACTGCGGGTGAAACGCCATTTGCCGTTTTCCCTGCGTGCCTCAAATTGGAGTGAAAGGGGCCATGTGTGACGCCCGCCGCCGAAGACCGCGGCCTCTACCCTGCTATGGCCGGTGATGATAGCCGAGTCTCTGTTGACGTGGATGTCCAGTCCCTCGGTCACAGCCGAATAGTAGTTGAGCGTTCCGTCCATGATGGCGCGGATGTAAACCGGCTTGGACTGACGCATTCCCGTCATGTGCACGAGCACGAAGTCATCGGCATGAACTTCTTCCAGGACGGTGCTGTCCTTGGCAATCATGGCTTTGTACATGCGTTCATACAAGGCAGCTATCTGCCGCTTGTCGTCACTTGCCCCCATGGTCAAAAACCCAGGCCTTTGAGCCACTTCTCGACCTTGCTGCGCCCCGAGCGCACGTCGTGGCCGTAGATGGCGAATCCAGGCTTTACGTCGGCATTGGGATAGGCAGTCTTCACGTCCTCGACACAGCTGGCCAGGCCGCTGCCCTCGTGGGTGGTGAAGGGGATGATGGTCTTGCCGTTGAGGTCGTAGTCACGGAAAAAAGTGAACATCACCTGGGGATAGGTGCCCCACCACACGGGACCACCGATGAAGACGGTATCGTACTGGTCCACATTTTCCAGCTTGTCCACCATCGGGGGAAGTTCGCCATCATGGGTCTCCTGCTTGGCGACCTCGATGAGCTGCATGTAGGGCATGTCGTAGTCCTTATCAGCGACGATTTCAAACTGGTCGGCACCCGTCATCTCACTGATGTAATCGGCAACAATCTTGGTATTACCCACCTTGATGTTACCCACACTGTAATTCTCTCCTGCATGAGAGAAAAACACGACTAAAGTCTTTCCTTGTTTGTCCATATTCGTTTCGTTTTGATTGGTTGATGATTGATTAGCGTTTGCGGTGCAGCTCATGGTCAACAGAGCTACAAGGGCTGCGAGACAGGATTTTAATCTTTTCATTGTTAATATGTTTTTTTGAGTTGTTTTTACGATGGCAAAATTACTATCATTCCATCGGCGGGCCGTTACACTTTTTGCGGCTGTAATTTCACTTTTCGGCAAAAAAGTCTTAACTTTGCAATGCTGTATGAAATTTGACCGCAATAATATCATCATCGAGAACGACCTGCATGATCTGGCATCAGACAGGTTGAAGAACTATGTGGCCCACGTGCTGTGCTATGAGGGGCAATGTGAATTCACATTCAATCTGGGACGCTTCCACCTGCATGGCCACGACTCGATGATCGTGCGTGAGGGGCGTATGGTCGAGGACATCGTCACGAGCGAGGATTTCAAGGTCAAGGTCATCTATGTGAAAGACCACTTCATCGAGATGGCGACTCCGCAGAGCAACTATGGCATGCAGGGCACACTGTCACTCTTCCTCAATCCCGTGATGCCCCTCACCGACAGTCGTTTTGCCATCCTCAAGCAGGACTTTGACAACATTGAGACGAGGCTCAACTGGCAAGTGAGCATGTTTCACCAGGACGTAATGATCAATGCGGTGCAGACGATGATCATCGACTACTTTGAGATACATGCCCACATCTATGAGGAAACCGAGCAGAGCACACAGACGACCAGGGTGATGAGCGACTTCCTGGCCATGCTCGAGCGGGGCGATTACCGCGAACACCGCGACATCGCCTACTATGCCGACCAACTGTGCGTCACACCCAAGTATCTGTCTGAGGTGAGCAAGAAGTCGAGCGGCATGGCGGCCAACTTCTGGATCAACCGGTTTACAATTCTGGAGATTTCACGCCTGTTGCGTGACAAGACGATTTCCTTCACCGAGATTACCGATATGTTCAACTTCTCGAGCACATCCTACTTCAGCCGATACGTCCAGAACAACCTGGGTGTCACACCGTCGGCCTACCGCGGATGACTGGAATCCTAGCAGAATCTGGCAATTGAGGACCGTTCTACTCAGTCTTGAAATCTGAGGGATAGAAGATGATTAAGGCGGTCTCCCGACTACCCTCGGGATGGAGATTGAGAATGATACGGAGGTCGGCATCCACCATTCGGTCCACAAAGCGGTTCCAGCGGTCACCGTATTGCTTGAGTTGACGGATCCACAACCGTTTCACGTTATCGGTGCCGGACGATATCGAGGAGAGGATCATCGACAGATTGGACGGTGTCTTGATATCAACCAGCGCATAACGATCACCCACCATCGTGAAAGAATTGACGCCCCAACCGTCGGTGAAGTCAATCGGGCACTGGGCATTCAGTTGCGTCACATAGGTGTCAACGTCTGTCGAATCCTGGACTTGAGCGGCCAGCGGAATCGACAAAACCAGGAAACCCCAACAGATGAACAGAATTAGAATATATTTCATAGCTCAAGTTTATAAAGCGACAATAACCTCATCATCAGATAATCAGATCCCATAGAACAGAAATCATTAAAGAACAGCCCTCCTGGCACTAAGGATTTGGCCACCTGAACTGTCGCCACAACACAACTCACTCTCCTCTCTCATCTCTCCACTCTCCTCAAGTTTCTAAAGTGGCTTCGCCATTTTAGAAACTTGAATCCGCTCATTGCTCACGGTACTCGAGGATGTCGCCAGGCGTGCAGTCCAGAGCGCGGCAGATGGCATCAAGCGTCGAGAAGCGCACGGCTCGGGCCTTGCCGGTCTTAAGGATGGAAAGGTTGGCGATGGTAATGCCCACATGCTCACTCAACTCGTTGAGCGACATCTTGCGGCGGGCCATCATTACATCAAGGTTAACGACAATCATGATTGCATGTGAAAATTAGAATCTGGCTGTATCATCATTCACGGCGAATTTACAGCCCTTGAATAATGACATAACAATCAGTCAACGTAATGGTGGACGTTGCGGTCAGCAATCAGCACCGGGTGCAACTTCTGCATCCAGACTGTCGATAACACCAGCGATCATGCCATCAACGATACTGCTGCGGTAGCCCAGTGCTATCGCATAGAGCTTGCAGATGGCCAGTTCCTGCTCGTCGAGCTCGCCGTCAATCATCATCATGGCGACCATGTCACGCAGGTATGCGAGCTTGGTGTCCTCGTCCTCGGGCAGGGAGATGTTGACACTATCGGGGTCGTCAACGACCTTGTTAAAATCGTCGGGAGTGATGTTCTCTCGTGAGGCGACAGCAAGCAACACAGCCAGTTCGGAGTCGGTCAAATGACCGTCGGCAGCAGCAAGCATCACCAGGTTCTTGAGTTGTCCCAATCGCTGTTGTTCTTGGGAGTTGGCATTTGTTTGGTTCATAGTCTTTATATTATAGTCATTTATTTCTCAATGCGAGAGATATGTCCACCTCTACCCTGACCAATAGTGCGCCCGATGCTCAGAATCTTCAGCCCGATGCAACTGCGGCAATGCGCCGGAGTGTCGTTGACGCAAATCTTGCCGGGATAGAGTTCATAGAGGCGGCGGTATTCTCCCTCGGTCACGTTGGGCATCACGACATTGGCACCGGCTTGCAGGGCCTTGATGCGTCCCTGCGGATGCAGGCTTTCCATCGCCGTGGTGGCTGGGATGTTGATATCGGGCATGAGCAACCGCATGACGGCCATGGCGCGCAGCGCCTGCTCTAGCGTACCGCCCTGCTCGTGTGCTAGCGGTGTCTCGGGGTGCGGTATAAACGGCCCGATACCCGCCATGTCGATGCCGATGCCCTTGAGATATAACAAGTCATCGGCAATGGACTCAACCGTCTGTTGTGGCAAGCCCACCATAATCCCTGAACCGAGTTCGTAGCCTAACTCCTTGATCATCAACAGGCACTCATGGCGACGCTGCCAACTCATGCCAGGGTTGAGACGGTGATAGAGGTCAACGTCAGTCGTCTCGATGCGCAGCAGGTAACGGTCAGCACCGGCCTCACGAAAGGCCCGATAGTCGTCATAGTCCCGCTCACCGATGCTCAGCGTGAGGGCAACATCCAGTCGCTTGATCTGCTCGATGATGCGACACATGCGCGCCTGGTCGAAGTGCATATCCTCGCCCGACTGCAACACAATAGTCTGGAAGCCCAATCCGGCGGCCCGTTGGGCTGTTGACAGCAGTTCCTCTTCACTCATGCGGTAACGCTTGACGCGCTTGTTGGCACGGTTGATGCCGCAATACAGGCAGCGGTTGCGGCAGATGTTTGAGAACTCGATGAGTCCCCTCAAGTGCACATCATCGCCCAGCGTGTCATGACGCACTGCATCGGCCCGCCGATACAGTTCCTCGGCTGGTGCCACCGCCAGCAATCGAATGATTGCCGAGCGGTCGAGCATGTTGATGTCATCAAGGCTCAATTTACCTCGGTTTAAAATTATTTTTAGGCAAAGGTAATGATATTTTGTGAAGAACTTGTAATTTTGCGGCTGAATTATGAAAACCATACAAGAAATAAAAGATATGCTCTCGCGCAGCGAGGGAGAAGAGGCGCTCGCCGCCGCCAACGCAATCGTCGAGGACAAGGCCACCAGCAAGGAGACGCTGGCCATGGCCTACTACCTGCGCGGCAATGCCTACCGCCAGCAGGGCAACGTGCGCCTGGCGCTGAACAGTTATCTCGAATCCATGGAACTCGACCCCGATGGCCCCGCAGCCGAGGCCTACCGCCACGTGCAGGAGCTCCTCGACTTCTACAACAAGGACTACTATAATCCTTGATTTTTTTGAGGAGGAAGAGAGAGGAGTGTGGAGGGAGCATCCGCGTTCAAGTTTCGGGATCGTTGGCTCCTTGTCACTCACTTGCGGCAGTTCTTCTGGTGAGTCTTGAGGAGTTTCACCGCTTGACCATAGGGGCTGGTGGTGACGCTGACAAAATAGGCCGCCATCGTTGTCGTGTAGGTGTTCTTGTAGAAGCCCTTGCTGAAGAGTTCCTCGTCGGTGAAACTGTCGGCAAGGGACAGCATCTCTTCTTGGGTCTGACTCAACAAGCGATCGGCATCCTCTAACGGGGTGCCTTGATGTTTCTCGACCAGCATCTTGTCCATCTCGTGGTAGTTGCGGCGGTATTCATCGGGCAAGTAGTCATGGGGGTGACCGTCACGGATGTTCTGCACAAACTCGCGCATGAGCACCTGCCACTCGTGGAGGTGAATCAACAGGTCACGCAGGCAACGGTCATATTGCCAGCGCACGCCACACTTCTTAGGGTCGGCAGCGAAGTCAAAAGGCGCAGCCTTTTCCTCATCACTCATCTTAGCGATCTGCTCACACAACTTGGCATATCCATCAACGATAGATGCCATCAATTCCTGTTTATTCTTCGGGTTAGCCATATAACATCTTTTATATCATTTACAAAGCCATTAAGCCTTCAAGATAAGAAGGTATGATTTTCCATATCAGTACTATCACTAAGAAAAAATACAATGGAAAAATCAACCCGCATAATGGTACAAAAAACCAATAAGGCGAAATGTGTTTCAAACTATTGTAACGCTTCGGGGGCTTATAGGTTTCCATCGTTTTCTCAAATCGGTTGCACTGATGATTGTTCAAGACAATCAAAAAGATAAAGACAATAACAATGAATGTATAAGAAAGTTCATCTCTGGATATCAATGTTACCAATTTTATTAAGATCATTGCCAATGGAAGGGACATCATGAAATACACAAGACTTATAAAATTAGATGAAGCCCTTGTGCTTATATTGATCCGTTTCCCCTTCTCGTGATGCTTACACAAGCGGTAATAGATATACTTAATCATTTTGCCAGTCTCGTTGATAACTTCAATGCCATTACAATCATGCAAATGTCTATTCCTCGGGGGTGAGGTCGTCGTAGGTCTGGTAGAGGAAGTCGTTGTAGGGGAAGCGGGCGGTGTGGACGGCCTTGGCCTTGTTGTAGAGCAGACGCTTGAGGCCGTCGATGTTCTGTTGTTTCTTGGCACTGATGAAGACGCAGTTCTCGCCCATGCGAGCCATCCAGGTCTCTTGCAGTTCTTCAAGGGGGATGTTCTCGCGCTGGCGCGGCGTCAGGTCGTCCTCGTCCTTGGGGACGTAGGTGAACTGGTCAATCTTGTTGAAAACCATAATCATCTCCTTGTCGCCCGCGTCACACACCTCCTGAAGGGTGCGGTTCACCACCTCGATCTGCTCCTCGAACTGGGGATGAGAGATATCCACCACATGGACGAGGATGTCACTGTCGCGCACCTCGTCGAGGGTGCTCTTGAAGGATTCCACCAGGTGGGTGGGCAACTTGCGGATGAAGCCGACCGTATCGGTCAGCAGGAAAGGCAGGTTGGCAATCACGACCTTGCGCACGGTGGTGTCGAGCGTGGCAAAGAGTTTGTTCTCGGCAAACACCTCGCTCTTGCTCAGCACGTTCATCAGCGTGGATTTGCCCACGTTGGTGTAGCCCACGAGAGCGATGCGGGTGAGCTTGCCGCGGTTCTTGCGCTGGGTCACCTTCTGCTTGTCGAGTTGTGCCAGCTTCTCCTTGAGCAGGGAAATCTTAGTCTTGACGATACGGCGGTCGGTCTCAATCTGGGTCTCACCGGGACCACGCATACCGATACCGCCTCGCTGGCGTTCCAAGTGGGTCCACATACCCGCCAAGCGTGGCAACAGGTACTGGTACTGGGCCAGTTCCACCTGCATCTTGGCACTGGCGGTCTGGGCCCGCTTGGCGAAGATGTCGAGGATGAGGCTCGTGCGGTCGAGGGTCTTGACCTTGACGGCCTTCTCGATGAAGGCGACCTGCTTGGGCGTGAGGTCGTCGTCAAAGATGACCAGACTGATGTCGTTTTCCTCAACATAAGCGACGATTTCCTCCAGCTTGCCCTTGCCGACGTAGGACGTGCTGTTAGGCCCGTCACAGCGTTGCAAGAAGGTGCGCACGGTTGTGGCACCTGCCGTCTCGGCCAGGAATTCCAGTTCATCGAGGTATTCCTTAGCTTTAGCCTCGCCCTGCTGGGGCGTAATCAGTCCCACGAGGATAGCGCGTTCCTCGGTCAGTTCTATCTCATTAATTCGTTTTTTATCGTCAATAAGTCCCATATTTCAGTTTTCAGTTTTCAGTTGTCAGTTGTCAGTTGTCAGTTGCCAGTTGCCAGTTGTCAGTTGCCAGTTTTCAGTTTTCAGTTGTCAGTTGCCAGTTGTCGGATGCCAATTCCTAATTCCTAATTCCTAATTCCTAACTATACCGTGGGCAGCGAGATGCCGTCGAGCTGGCGGTAGAGGTTGAGGGCATAGACATCGGTCATGGCGCTGATGTGGTCGAGAACCGCCTGCACCTGCTCGAAGAGCGTGGGGGCATGCACATCATATTGCTGCGGGAACTTGTTCATCAGCAGCTGCGAGTAATTGCGCTCGGGGTGCATGACGGCCTCGATGAGTTTCTCGAGCAGCAGGTTGATGATGCGGTTACCGGCAAGATCGACATCAACGACATAACTTGCCCGATACAGCCGCTCGTGAGCCAGGGCGCTGCATGCCTGATAGGCACCGGCGGGTAGCGGCTCGATGCAGTCGATGAGGCTGCCCTCAAAGCGGCCCTCCATGATCTCGTCCTCATGGGCGGCAAAGGCTGCGGCGCACTGCTCGACCAGCAAGCCGACAGTACAGGAGCGCAGGTAAGCGATTTTCTCGTTGGGATCGGCAACCCGGTCCATGTGCTCACGCAGGTGTGTCTGCCGTCCGCTGTCAAAGAAGCCCAGCAACAGGTCAATGGTCTCATCGGTGTCAATGACCTTGAGCTTGTGGCCATCCTCGATGTCCATAATCTGGTAGCAGATGTCGTCGGCGGCCTCAACAATATAGACGAGCGGATGGCGGCAATAACAATCCTCATTGATCTGGATCAGGCCCAATTCATCGGCGATGCGCATGAATGTGTCCTTTTCGGTCGTGAAGAAGCCAAACTTGCCTTTCTCGCCGGCATACATCGACGAATAAGGGTATTTCACGATCGAAGCGAGCGTCGAATAGGTCATCGCAAAGCCGCCAGGACGACGGCCCTTGAACTGGTGAACCAGCGTGCGGAACGAGTTGGCGTTGCCCTCAAAGTGGATGAGGTCATTCCATTGCTCCTCGCTGAACTTGTCCTTGAACTCCAACCCACGACCCTCGCTGAAGTAGGCCCCGATGGTCTTCTCACCCGAGTGGCCGAAGGGGGGATTGCCCAGGTCATGAGCCAGACAAGCCGCGGCGACGATTTCACCGATGTCGCGCAGTTTGTCGACCCACAGTTCACCCGAATAACGGGGCAAGAGCCGTATGACAATCTCACGCGCCAACGACTTGCCCACGCTCGACACTTCCAGGCTGTGGGTCAGTCGATTGTGCACAAGAATGCTGTCGGGCAAGGGGAAAACCTGCGTCTTGTTTTGCAAGCGGCGGAAAGGCGACGAGAACACCAGGCGGTCATAGTCGCGCTCAAAGTCACTGCGCACCCCCCCACCCTTATCATCGTGGTAATGTTCCAGTCCCAGTCTTTTATCCGAAATCAATCGGTCCCAATTCATTCGCATATCTGTTTGATTTTCATTGAATGTTCATATAACGCTTCACCCACATGGCAAACAATTTATCATAAGCATGATACCCGTTCTTGTCCAGTGTAATGAAATCCTTGGCAAGCAGCCCCTTTACTGCCGAATTGACTGAACTTGCCGATGGTAAGTGATACTTGCGAGCAAAGGCACCACTTGTCACATTGGCAACCTCTCCCTCAATGGCTATTGCGATAAAGACATTGCGTTGCTTCTCGGGAATCTGCCGCAACAATGCCTCATAGGTATCGCTCGCCATATTCAAGGTGTAATCGACCGCGTCCTCAATCATTTCGATTGTACACGTCTCACCTTGGGCCGTGCGCATGAACAGGACGTTCATCAAGCGCTGCATGTAGGCTGTCACACCATTGTAATCAGCATAAATCTTATCTACCACATCGGGCTGCAATGTTTTGTTATTCTCGGCAAACAAACGAGTAGCAAAATCACGATAGACACCCAGAGCCAAGGGATGGAGATTCATCAATGCCACCGACTGGTAAAAAGGTCTGGAAGGTGATGTGAACATCTTATCCATCAAGTGACGCTGAGAACCTGCAAAGACAAAATTGGCATTACGGCAACGCTGGATGTGGGTGCGCAGCAATGCCTCAACGGTGGCCTTAGCGCCATAGGCCGAGATCTGCTGGAACTCGTCGATAGCAACCAGACATGGATGGTCGGCATCCTCCAGGAATCTAAAAATCTCATCAAGTGAAGTTTCTGGATTATCTATAGACCCCATGCTGACACCCCATGATGGCTGACCGAACACATCAAACGAAATGTCAGCCCGCAACGAGGTCACCACATCAATAAAACGTTGCAACATCTTCCTGCCAAAAGGCTTGAGAGCATCCATTACACTGCGCCCCAGCACATTGACAAATTCCTGCAACGAGGAAGTGGCATAGATGTCTATAAGAAACGTGTAATAGTTATCCTTGATTTGAGGTTGTGCAAAACAATGGCGCATGAGGCCGGTTTTGCCCAAGCGACGTGGCGATATCAATGCGACATTATTGCCATTGGTCAACAAGTCGATGAGTGCCCGAGTCTCCTCAACACGGTCACAAAAGTAATGCTCACCTGCATAGCCGTTGGTCACAAATGGATTGTTCATATCACTTCCAGCTTTGATTCATGCTGCAAAGATACAACAATCCATCCAAATTATCAAAACATAATTATCATAAAATGATAATCATTAAATGATAAAAGCGGGCTGGCTGCGGCTACGTGATGCTCGCATCGGGGGCAATGCCGTTTTTGTCTATTTAATTGCCAAACAAATGGACAGTAAAAATTCAGAACAAATCTGAATGGGTGCCAGTATCAACCAGAATCAAACGAAGGATGTTATCATCTTGCTGCCAAACAAGTAGCCAGTCTGGCTGCATGTGACATTCCCAACATCCTTTGAACCTTTTTCCTTTTAATCTATGGGGGTGATATACGGCTGGCAGGGAACCTGTTTCCTGCAGAATATCAAGCACCTTTTTAAAAACGGCAATATCCAAACCTCGTCGAACACACAACTTGAGTGATCGCCGAAATTGGCCAGTATAGACGACCTCATACATTGTCTCAACCCAAGATTTGCTTGATCAAGTCATCGGAATTCTCAGCATGGTAAACATTTCCATTCTTGATATCTTCCAAACCCTTCTCAATGCCACTTTTGCGTTGACGCTTCATCGTCCATCCCATCTTCTTTGCCAAAGCCCTCAACAGGCTGATATCGGCATTGGGCAAGGTGATAAACACCCTCTCGGAAGAAACAGTCGTATCCATAATTTAAATCAATTATTCGTTTTCGACGCAAAGATAATGTATTTTTCCAATTGAGACCTTCACATGGACATAAAAAGATAATCACTTGATGATAAAAAACTATTTGATTTTTAATGAGCACATTATTTTTCCAGTTGCTCGGCCACCCAGATGACCCACTCGTCGATGTTGTCGGTCAAGCGGGCAGGAAGCGGCAGGGGGATGCGCACGTCGGGGGCAATGCCCGTCTGGTCAATTCCGGTCTCGGGGAGCCCGATGGTGCGCGACATGGCGCAAGTGAAACTGATTTGGCTATTGGGCATCTCAATCTCATTGATATTGGAGAAATCCAGGCAACCCATCGTGTTGTCCCGTCCATAAATCGTCGTGCGGTTGCTCGTCAAGCGAATCTGCCTTACCATCTGCTCGCCTGAACTGGCGACACCATTATCGATGATTAATGCGGCCTTGCGCACCGAGCTGTCCATTGAGTCACGGCTGAAGGTCATCGTGGAGAAGGCATCACTTGACGAGCCCAGAGAGCCCAGAATGCCCACCATGTCCTTCATCGAGACCTCATGGTCCTTGACAAACAGGAACTGGCTCACGATGCCGATGGGTACATAGGGAATTTGGGAAATCATCGGGAACACGGATTGAATGGCCGTGATAATGGGCTCGGGCAGGCCTCCCTCACTGAAGCTATCCAGCAATAATTTCCTGTGCGCAGGCGTATTGCGGAACTCCACAGCGGGTTGGGTGCCAGGATGATCATAGAGCAATTCCCAATAAGGGTTAAAGTAAGTGTCAGAACCGCCGCCATTGTCGCGGATGTCAATGATCAGGTTCTCACATCCCGAAGCCTTGAAATCGCTTATCGAGCCCTCGATCCACTCCATTCCGGGAGTACCGTAGCAGGAAGGGAAACGCACCAGGAAAGTCTTGTCGGTCACCTTGCAGGCTACTGGTTGGGGACGATACTCTTCCATCAATTGCCCATAGTGGATTTTCTTGCGAGGCCAGTATTTCTCGTTATACTGCTTTGTCCTGCCGTCGCTGTCGCCATAGTTCAAGCACAATCTCGTGTGGAAATCATCAAACCAGGCTGTGTAGGCAGCAACAGCGTCCCAGCAAGTGAGGGTGCCTTGACTGACCTGGGTGCGTAGTCGGTCCCTCATCGATTCATAATCGGCACGCGTGCTATCAACAACCTTGTTTGGGAATCCCGCATAATTGTCCTCGAGATACTTCACCGCATAGTCATAGTCCTCAAGGTGCTGTTCGACTGTCAACTGCGGCATCTGGGCCGACAAAATCACACAGGACATCAGGCACAATAGAAGATTGAATGCTCTTTTCATCATAATTGATTTACTAGATTAAGATTTAACGATACTTATTTTTTGTCAATGACAAAAGTAGTATAATAGCCACGCCATACCAAACTTTTCTCTCTAAAAAGCATAATTTTGCAAGAAAAAGCCTGAAAACCTCAAATCATCATGCACAATAGCGACTCCACTCTATCATGTCACCCTGGCAAACAAAGCATGATAACCACACCATGCAATGGCCTAGCAGTCTCTAAACAAATGCCTGCGACACCTTGCTATAATAGCTTGCAACACAGGCATTTGCCTCAAAAAACAATCACTTAATGGCAACTATTCAGCCAAAATGCTTATTCTAAAATAATGGTGTCCCGGAAAAAATCGCTAAGGATCCATAAACACCTTGAAAACAATATCGTACAGGTGGTTTCGTGTAATGGGGCTTGCTCTGAAGCCC
>JAFTEU010000004.1 GCA_017453505.1 Muribaculaceae bacterium | reverse complement strand
GTCAGGCCAGGGATTTGCCGCCGACTTCCTTCAGACATTGCGTCACCACAATGCCCTTGTCCTTGGCTATGCGCTTCCCGCCATTAGGGCGCGCTCGGGACTTTCACCCGTTAGAACATGACCATGCCGTGCGTACAAGAATGATCTTCCTGGCGATTTCGCCAGGAAGCCTTGTTACTGACTGCGAGACGCTTATTCGCCTGCGGGATGGTGCATATCGATGCGCTTGAAGGTCAAGGGTGTGGTCACGCGCAGCGTGTTCTTGTTGGCACCATAGAACAGGACACGTCCTCCCAGCACGTCATACTTGGCCAGGATGCCATGCACATTAGTGAAGACCATGTTGCTCATGTTGATATAATCCTGATCCAGGTCCACACTGTGCAGCAGCACCCACTTGCCAGAGAATTCGCCTTGCCACAGCAGCTGCCAATTGGGGTCATCCTGGGAGTTGGGCGCAAGATTAATCAGCTCATTGTAATAGCCCGAGAACGTGCTGTCCTTGGTATTGAAAGTATAGTTCATCTCGATGTAATGGATGGTGTCGTCATACTGATAGACCCAATCGCCATCCATGTACTTATTATAATGGTCCTGCAACTCGACGGTCTCGAGCGTCGTCCAGTCGGTTTCAACCACTACATGGTCACCCTCACAGGCAACCAGAAACATCAATACAATGGCACTAGCCAGTGTCATTAATAAATTTTTAGCCATAACTGATCAATTACTTACTTCTATATTGAAAAACGCAGGCGATGCAAGATTATTGCCATCGCCTGCGTTTTTTCGATTATTGTGATCCCATCATCAATTTCCCATCGCTCCACCGGCAGGAGTGTTGCCGGTGCCGCCCGACTGCTTGCCGCTACCGATGAGGTCGTCGTTCTCGATCGACTTGTCGGCCTTCTTGACACGCGTCGAGAGGGAGCCGAAGCGATAACTGATGTTGATGCCGAAGCGGCGGGACTGCTGCTCGTAGTGGGTCCAACCCGTGACGTCGCCCTGGGTCATATAGTTCTTCATCGACATGTACTTGCCGCCGAAGGGCACGATGGCCTGCAGCTGGACGGTCAAGCGATCCTCCTTGAGGAAGGAGCGCTGCAGGCTGAAGCCATGGAAGAAGACCGTTCCCATGCGGCCATACAAGTCGGTGATGCCTCCGCCCCACATGCCGGCAAAGCCCGACAGCTGCAGTTTCCAGGGCAGGAACTGGGTCACGTTGGCAAAGAAGTTGCCGCTGATGCGGTCATTCTTGAGCCCAAGCTCGTTGCTCTTGTAGTAGTTGTAGCTGATGGAGCCGTTGAGCATGAAATTGGTCTTCTGGGTCATCATCCACTGGACGAATGCCGAGATGGTGGTCGAGTAGGTCTTGAGCGTGTTGGCATAGGTTGAAACCTGCACCAGCCCGTCGGCCCACTTCACGGCGCCGATGCCATTGTTGCTGAACTGGAACTGCGGTGTGATGTTGAAAGTCAGTTTGGGTCCCACGCGCATGTAGGTCAGGCTCACCGAGTGATAGTGCACACTGCCCAGGTCTGTGTTACCGTAGGATCGGCTTGTGGGTGTCTCTATCACGGCCGGATTCAGGAAGCTGATGCCCGGACGGTTGATGCTGGCGGCATAGGAGAGCTTGAGGCTGTTGGCAAAGTTGAACTGATAGCGCAAGCTGGCGCTGGGCACAAAGTCGTTGAGGTGCGCCTCGTAGGCATCCTGCTGGCCATCGGGATAGGTGGCGCGCAAGAAGCTGTGCTCGTAGCGCAGTCCGGCCCTGGCATCCCACGGCCCACTGTGGAAGGTGTAGCTCGCATAGGCGGCTCCCACCTGGGTCACGTGCTTGTAGCGCATGTCGGTGTCATCGTCGATGCCCAGATAGTCCAGCACGTTGTGGCTGCGGTTCAGGCGATAAATGTACTTGACACCGGTCTCCAGTGTGTGCTTCTCGGCCAGGGGACGCTTCCAGTCGAGCTGCACGGTGTGCTCGTTGAAGTTCTCTTTTCCGTCCTGGTCGATGCCGTAGTAGTCAACAGGCATATTGGCCAGGTCGGTGTAGCGTGAGTTATCCTTGTTCTTGTTACGGAAGGCCGAGAGCATGTAGCTCAGCGTGATGGCCTCCCCCTTGCGGCGGGTGTTGTGCTGGTAGTCCAGGCGGGTATCGAAGTTGTAGCTGTCGGCCTTGGTGTGGTTGTCCATGCCGAAGTAGTAGATGGGCTCGCCCGTGGCGCTACGCATCATGTTGGTATTCACGCCATTGCCTCCATAATTGTAGGCAAATCCGCTCAGCGACCACGAGAACAGATTCAGCGAGTCGGGCTCCCAACTGGCGCTCACGTCACCAAAGTGAACCGTGACCTTGTCGGTATCAAACTTGGTATTGCTCAACAGCTGTGCTCCGATCTGATTATATTCACTGAGGCTAGACGAGCGATAGCCCTGCCCGTTGTTGCCATCGTGATGGATGCCATAATCGACCGAGAGCACCACCTTGTCGAGCTGTGTCGTCATGTTCAACGATCCGCCGACTGATCCCCTGTGGTCGGCCCTGGCCGAGGCCATTCCCGAGAGGCCCTTGATGGTCGTGTTGTCGGCCATGACGATGTTCAGGATCATCGTCGTGCCCTCGGCATCATATTTTGCGCCCGGCTCGGTAATCACCTCGATGCGCTTCACCGCGCTGGCAGGCATCGCCTTGAGGATGTCCTTGCCGTTGCGCGAGAGCGACGGGTCGGGGTGACCGTTGCGGAAGATCTTGAAATTGGTCTGGCCGTTGACGCGGATCTCGTCGCTGGCATCGACGCTGACCATGGGCACCTTGCGCAGCATGGTGAGCACGTTGTTGGTCTTGCTGTCGGCATCATCGGCCACGTTATAGCCGATGCGGTCCACCTCCTGCTTGATGAGCTGTCGCTGGGCTGTGACCTCGACATCCTTTAACTGGATGTTGTCAAACACGCTCAGCAGCGAGTCGTTCACCCAATCGTCGTCATCGGTGGCCACGGCAGGAGCCTCACGGGTGAGCTTCAGCGACGTGGAGTAGCCCATCTGGCTATAGGTGCCGTCAAGGGTGTTACCGTCGATGGTGGCCTTGTAGTTGGCTCCAATCTCGGGCACGTCGATGTTGAGTTTGCCGTCCTTGATGGATGCCTTGGCCTTGATGCCATAGGCCTTCTGCTCGGGTGAGTCAAGCGTGGCGGTAATTTCCTCACCATTCTGCTGGATATTCAACACGATGGGGATCGTGTAGGGGCCTGCTGTGATATTGCCCTTCCAGGCACCATTAAAATCCTGGGCCACGGCGATCACAGTGCTGAGCATTACGGCGGTGACACATAACAGTCTGGATATAAAAGAAAGTCTCATAAAACAATATTTGGGTTTATTTTGTTACTGTCTCTGTTCAATAGACGCATGAGTCTATCGAAAAGTTGCAAAAATAGTTGTTTTTTATCTGTTAGACGCATGAGGCACCGAAAAACTACAGCGATTGGTCATTTTTTCCACAATTTCCCAATTTTCCACGTGTGTCGCCCCGATGGGGCTAAATATTGGATGGGGACCGCCTCGTCGCAGCGAGAGTCCCCTACTCGACCAGAACAAGCACATGCGTGGTGGGTAGTTGGCATTGTTTTTGCAGGGTCGATGATGTGTGTTTTACAAATTATTAATGGATTAAGAAATTATGATACTGACAACAACTCCCCAGGTTGAGGGTTACACAATTAGAGAGTACAAGGGCGTAGTGACCGGTGAGACCATCATCGGTGCCAACTTCATGAAGGACCTGTTTGCAGGCATCCGCGACATCGTGGGCGGCCGCTCGGCCAGCTACGAGAAGGTGCTGCGCCAGGCCAAGGACACCTCCATGCAGGAAATGATGGAGCGCGCACAGGCTATGGGTGCCAACGCCATCGTGGGCATCGATATCGACTACGAGACCATCGGCGAGAGCAACTCGATGCTCATGGTCGCCACCAGCGGCACCGCCGTGGTCATCTGACACCTCCTCTCTTTCTCTCAAACAACAGGGACAACCTGTGTTAACAGCAGGGACAACTTATCATTGTCAATGTTGTTAATCAAGTTGTCCCTGTTGTTTGATTATTTCAGAAGAAAAGCATCGGGCGGCCGTTGGCCTTCTTTTGAGATAGTGCATCCTGCATCTGCTTGATGGCGGCCTTGAAGAAGAAGGCTATCAAGTGCTCGTCGGTGCCCTCGGTGCGTTTGGCTTTGAAGGCGGTGATATATTGCTGTCGGTCTTCCTTGAGGATAATCAGCTCTGGCAAATGGAATTGCAGCAGGATGAAGTTAGACAACAAGCGTCCCGTGCGCCCGTTTCCGTCACGGAATGGGTGCAGGTACTCATAGAAGCCATGAAAGCGTGCCGCCAATACCATCGGATGTATATTGCCATCGGAGATCGCCCTTGATGTCGATTCCATGAGGCGCGGCACTTGAGCAATCAGCTTCTCATGGTCGCCAAACAACGTATCGCCAGCAGCCATATCCACCGTGGTGAATTCGCCAGGCACGGCACCAGGCACTCGATAAGGCAGAGTGTTAAACGTGACCAGGCGGTTCATAGTCTTCATCAATTCCACGTCAAAGGGATGATCCAAGTGGTCATGCATCCACTCGTAGGCCTTGAAGTGGTCGGCCATTTCCTGGCACTCCAGCAACGTCTTGCCCACGGGATAGTAGCCCAATCCTTGCTCAAATAACGCCCGCGTGTCATCGACCGAGAACGATGACCCCTCGATGCCGCAACTATGGCACGAGAAGATGATCTCGGAATGTTTCCTGAATTCCAAGTCTCCCATGGGCCTGGCGATGCGTTCCAGGTAATCCTTGGCCAGTTGGTCATATTGCTTTATCTCTTTCTCAAACATCGCATTGAAAGGTACACCTAACTTATACCGAATGGCATTGTATTTATTGTACTTGTTGTTTTCTTTTTCTATTTGGTGAGCTCGATGATGGTGGTAGCGGTGACATCGGCGATGGCGACGGGGATGGTGAGGGTGCGGGTGCGCTTGTCGTAGGTCACGCCACGTGCCTTCTTGCCGTTGAGGGTCACCTTGCCGGGCTTACTGGTCGCTGGGATGATCAAGCGGTAGTCCTTGCTGGGCGTGTCACCGTCGATGTTGCCGCGGCCCTGGATGGTGATGGTGGTGCGCTTGCCCTGGGGCGTGGCGGTGAAATTGATCAAGCGGTGCTTGTCACGAGCCAGCGTGCCCGTCGAGTGCAGGTCGTCGTCAAACATGGTGAATGTCGAGGGCGAGTCGCTGGTGTAATAGATGATATCCAGCTTGTCAGGGTTATAGTCGCCCACGTTCTGCATCTCGTAGCCCGCTTGAGGGATGAAGGCACCCGCACGGGCAAACAACGGCAGCACCTCGATGGGCGCGCTGTAGTTGATGGTCGTGTGGCCCTCGTAGCGGCGGTCGGGATGGTTGATATCAACCCACGTGCCCTCGGGGAAAGTGATCTCGCGGCTCACGGCACCCTGCTGCATCACGGGTGCCACCATCACGTCGCGGCCCCACAGGTACTGGTCGGTGATGCCGTCATAGCGGCCCATGTCGTTGTCGTCCTCATAGAATCCCAACGGCCGCACCAGGGGCAGGCCGTTCCACGCGTTGTCATAGGCCAGCGTGTAGTTATAGGGCAACCACGTGTAGCGCTGCTTGATGAGGCGCAGCGTGAGGTCGCCGAATTCGGTGTAGTGATAGGGCTCGGCCTGATAGGTCGAGTGGGTGCGCAGCATGGGCGAGAACAAGCCCAGTTGCAGCCAGCGGATGTAGAGTTCGCCGTCGCGCTTGTTGCTGGGGTCAACGGCAAATCCGCCCACGTCGTGAGACATGTAGCCCAGGCCGCTCAGACCCGCGTTGAGCATAATGGTCACCTGTGGCTGCAGGCCGCCCCACGAGCGGGACACGTCGGTGGACCAGGGGAATACCGAATAGCGCTGCAGGCCTGCCGTGCCAGCACGCATCATGACCATCGGGCGACGGTCGGGGTATTCCTCCTTGAACATATCATAGATGATGCGGCTCCACTCGTTGCCATAGTAGTTGTGGTACTGCTCGGCGGTCAAGCCGTTCCAGTGGCGTATCTCCAGCGGATGCTTCTCGGGCTCGCCCAGATCGCCCCACCAGCCGGTCACGCCCTCGTCGGTGAGGGACTTGTAACGGCCTCGCAGCCACAGGCGCGTGGCGGGGTTGGACACGTCAAACATGCCGCCCTGCCCCACCCAGATGGTCACCGTGTGGGTCGTGTCGGTGCCGTCGGTCTTGCAGAAGATGCCCTGCGGGTCCAGCAGGCGGTAATTGTCGATGGCACGCCCGTTGGTGAGCACATAGGGCTGGGAAATGGTTACCACATTCACTCCTTGCTGCTTGAAGTCGCGCAGCATCTTGCGGTGGTCGGGCCACTGCTCCTTGTCCCACTCCAGACGGCCCATGTCCTCCTCCTTGCCATACCAGTACAGGTCAAACACGATGCCGTCCAGCGGATAACCCTCGCGCTTGAGGGTATCGACCACGCCCTCGCTCTCGCGCTGGTCACGGTAGCCATACTTCGAGGTAATATAGCCCAGTGTCCACAGTGGCGGCAGCTCCTGGCGGCCAACGAGCCACGTGAAGTTGCGGACGACGTTCTCGACACGGCCATTGCCGTTGATAACGTAGTAGGACAACGGCTGGGGCGATGTCGAGGTGTACTGGATGCCCTGTTCGCCCAGGTAGAGCGACGACTTGCAGAAGTCGTCAAACAGGATGCCGTAGCCCCGTGATGAGATCACCATCGGCATGGTGATGCCCATCTGGCGGGTGCGTTTCTCGCCCATCTGGTAGCCATAGTTCTGGGCATTATAGTTGATGAGCGTGTCGCCGGCAAGGTTCAACGAATAGCCGCGCTCGCCCGCGCCGTAGAACGACTCGCCGCCCCGGTGCAGCAGACTCAGCGTGGACTTGCCGCGCTCACACAGGTCGGTGATATAGTAGCCATTGCGGCTGCCCACCGTGATGCTGCCGATGCCCTTGTCCAGCACGACCCTCATGCCGCTGCCGGTGCGCATCACAATGATGTCCTCCCACTGCTCGATATTGACCTCGGCCTTGGCGGTCTTGTCAAGCGCCAGCGAGGGCAAGCGGGTGCCGTTCCAGCCGTCGGGCACCACATCAACGCGCACGATGTCCTCGCCCACGGCGGTCACCGTGATGGTCTGGTGGCGTGTGGCATCGTTAAACGTCATCGTCGGCTGCTGTGCCAGGGCTGTCATCGCCAGCATCAACACAGCAAGAATTGATGTCATCCTGTTAAGTTTCATCGTCTTTATCCTGTTTTATTTATTATACTTTGTTGCAAAATTACAAACTTTTGCTGGAAAAAACATTTGTTCTTATTCAAAAAACTCATCCATGTCAACATCATGTAGATAGAATGTAGATAACCCCTGCAGGATAATCCAGCATTTTTCACTACCTTTGCCCTCCCAATCAACAAGCAAACACAACAACAAGATATAATGGAAGAATTTGAAACCGGCAAACAGGCGCGCCGCCGCACGCGCCCGACTCATGAGCCCGAGATCATCGGCGAATTCGGCAAGCTGCCGCCCCAGGACACCTCGATGGAGGATGCCGTGCTGGGTGCGTTGATGCTTGAGAAGGATGCCTATAACAACGTGTGCGAGATCCTGAAGCCTGAGGCCTTCTATAATCCGGCGAACCAGAAGATTTATGAGGCCATCCAGTCGCTCGCTGCCAACGGCAAGCCCATCGACATGCTCACCGTGACCGACCAGTTGCGGTCCAACAAAGTGCTCGACGAGGTGGGTGGTGCCATCCGCATCAGTGAGTTGACGGGCCTTGTGTCGAGTGCCGCCAATGCCGAGTTTCACGCGCGCATCGTGGCGCAGAAGTACCTCGCCCGCGAGCTCATCAGCTACAGCAGCCAGGTGCAGTCGTTGGCCTTTGACGAGTCGATCGACGTGTATGACTTGATGCAGGAGGCCGAGGGCAAGCTGTTCGAGATCAGCAAGAACACCCTGAAGCGTGACGTTATCCCCATTGAGAATGCCGTGCAGGATGCCATCAAGAAGATCGAGGAGGCCGCCAACCGCGAGAGCGGCTTGAGTGGTCTGGAGTCGGGCTACCACAAGCTGGACCGCTTGACCAGCGGCTGGCAGAACAGCGACCTGATCATCATCGCCGCACGTCCCGCCATGGGTAAGACGGCGTTTGTGCTGTCGATGGCCAAGAACATGGCTGTCGATTACAACCATCCCGTCGCAGTGTTCTCGCTCGAGATGTCGAGTCTGCAGCTCGTTAACCGCCTCATCAGCAACGTCTGCTCGCTGGAGGGCGAGAAAATCAAGAGCGGCCAGTTGACACAGCCCGAGTGGGAGAACCTGATGACCCGCACGCGCGCCCTGAGCACCGCCCCACTCTACATCGACGACACGCCGTCGCTGTCCATCTTTGAGTTGAGGACCAAGGCGCGCCGCCTCGTGCGCGAGCACGGTGTGAGAATCATCATCATCGACTACCTGCAGCTGATGAATGCCACGGGCATGAAATTTGGCAGCCGTGAGCAGGAGGTGAGCACCATCTCACGTAACCTCAAGCAGCTGGCCAAGGAGCTCGACATCCCCATCATCGCCCTGTCGCAGCTGAACCGTAGCGTCGAGACCCGCTCGGCCGATGACAAGCTGGGCAAGCGCCCGCAACTGAGCGACCTGCGTGAGTCGGGTGCCATCGAGCAGGATGCCGATATCGTGTGCTTCATCCACCGCCCCGAGTACTACACCCGCTCCAGCGAGGATGCCGAGGGCAACAACATCCGCGGCCTGGCAGAGTTCATCGTCGCCAAGCACCGTAGCGGTGCCACCGACACCATCAACCTGCACTTCGTCAGCAAGTACGCCCGCTTCGAGAACCAGGGCGAACAAGACCTCCTGGGCAGCGAGAGCACCTACGAGTCCAAGATGAACGCCAGCCCCGCCCCCGACGGTGCCGCATCCCCCCTCAACGACGGATTCACCCCGCCGCCCCCCAACGTCGACTTCTTC
>JAFTEU010000084.1 GCA_017453505.1 Muribaculaceae bacterium | reverse complement strand
TAATTGTTTGTGATCGAGTTATTTTTCTTTGTTTACAAAGATACAAACAAAAGCTAAATGCCCACTCTTTTTGAAAACAAGAATAGTCAACAAGCCCTATGTTTGACTTTGACGGTGCAAACATAGGGCTTGTCTTCAAAAACCGAGTGCGGATGCCTTAGTATTTATTGTATTTCTTGTTTTCCTTTTATCATTTCTATCGTGTGTTGTCTTAGTTGAGGACTGGGTGGCATTTAGGTTAGGGGTTTTGTCTTGTGTGTAAAAACATGTACCTTTGTGGGCATGAAAGAGGGCATGAATCGGGAGATATTGAAGATTGCGTTGCCGGCGATTGTGGCCAACATCACGGTGCCGCTGCTGGGACTGGTGGATACCGCTATCGCCGGGCACCTAGGCGACAAGGTGTTTATTGGTGCCGTGGCAGTGGGCGCGATGATGTTTAACCTGGTGTATTGGAACTTCGGGTTCCTGCGCATGAGCACGTCGGGCATGACGGCCCAGACCTACGGCAGCGGGGACTTCAAGGAAAGTGCCAAGCTGCTGGGTGAATCCACCGCGGTGGCGCTGCTCATCTCGGCCATCATCATCGTGCTGCAATGGCCCATCAGGCTGCTATTGCTGTGGATCATCGGCCCCTCGGCCGATGTCACGTCGCTGGCCATCACCTATTTCACCATCTGCATCTGGGGCGTGCCGCCCGTGCTGGTGATGATGGCCTTCAAGGGGTGGCTGCTGGGAATGCAGGACTCGCAGAGCGCCATGTGGATCTCCATCATGACCAACGTGTTTAACATCGCGGCGAGCCTCATCTGCGTCTATCTATTGAAGATGGGCTTCACGGGTATCGCCGTGGGCACCATGGCTGGCGAATGGCTAGGCCTGTTGTATGCCGCCCTGACGGTGCAACGCAAGTTCCCAAAGCTCAACGGTGTGCTCGACTGGCGGCGCGTGTGGCGTTTCAAGGGCGCAGGCCGTTACTTCAAGGTGAGCCGCGACATCTTCATCCGCAGTTTCCTGCTGATGACCGTCAGCCTTGCCTTCGTGTCCATCGGAGCCCGCAGCGGCGACCTCATCCTCGCCGTCAATGCCCTGATATTGCAGCTGTTCACCCTGTATAGCCACTTCATGGACGGCATCGCCTTTGCTGGGGAGGCCGTCGTGGGCAAGTATTACGGCATGGGCGACATGACCCGCATGAGACGCTGCATCAGGCTGCTGTTCCTGTGGGGGGCTGGCGTTGCCGCCGTGTTCACGTTGATTTACTCGTTCCCTCGGGTGGCCTTCTGGCTGCTCACCGACCAGCAGAGCGTCATCGAGGCAGCGATGGACTACCGCGTGTGGTGCGCGTTGATACCCGTGGCAGGCATGGCCGCCTTTGTGTGGGACGGCGTTTTCATCAGCCTGACGCGGTCGATGGGTATGCTCATCAGCGCCTCAATCGCGTGGACGCTGTTCTTTGTCATCTACTGGCTCACGCCCGACGGCTGGGGCAACAACCGCTTGTGGGTAGCCTACCTGAGTTTCCTGGCCCTGCGCGGCATGATCCAGACCGTCCTCTATAGCGGCTACCTGCGCCATGGAGCGCTGGAAACCCCGAAATGATTCATTAACGCTCTCTCGCTATGCTCAAGATGATGAAAACATTCACTTTCTCGGCTCTAGTGGCATTGATGTCCTGGTGCATCGTTTCCTGCTGTTGTCCGCCTTCTCCAGGTGGCGCATTCGAATGCTACATGACTAAAATGAAGAACCGGGACTTCAAGGGCTGTGCCCAGTGTATTGCCATTGACGAAACCATGACGGCAGTCGAGAACGCCCAGGTTGCCCAGAGGATCGAATCCCTGTTATCTGCTCAGGCCGACAGAGTCATGAAAGAAAAGGGTGGCCTCAAGAACGCCTTTGTCAAGGACGAGGCCATCAGCGATGACGGCAATAGCGCGATGTTGCGGGTCGAGTACATCTATGGCGACAGCACTAGGCAGGAACACACCCAGGAGATGGTGAGGCAGAACGGCCAGTGGAAGGTCAAGCTGCCTTCACCGTGCCCCTCAATTGCCCGAGAGTAACTTGTCGATAAGGCCCGTCACATCGTCGATGTTGACAATGCCGTTACCGTCCAGGTCGGCGCAGGTGCTGCAACAGCCGTCCTCATTGCCACCGAGCAGATAGTCGATGAGCATAGTCACATCATCGATGTTGAGCTTGCCGCTGTGATCCACATCGCCGTGTAGATAGTCATGGGTCTTCTTCATGTACCAGAAGCTGAGCGTTCCGTCACTGTTGACGACTATCTCGGTCACTGGCTTACCCAGGTATCCGGCATTTCCGGTGATGTTGCCCATGGCATCCATGTTGAGCGTGGTGGGCGGGGTGGATTCATCGGTTATGGCCGTCTTGCCGCTCTGTGGCCACAGGTCACCGCTCTCACTGTACTTGCTCAGTTTGTTGTCGGCGGGCAGCAAGGTGATCAGCTGGATTTTATCGTTATTGGGCTTATTGTTTGTCCATGCGTTGGCGCTATAGGTGATGTGGGTCACCATGAGGCCGTTTCCTGGCAGGAAGCGGTCCCAGCCCTTGCGCTGGCGGTATTCCAGGATGAAATACTCGTTCTTGTTCACATCGCTCCTGATGTACACCGCCTGGTCGGTTTCACGATTCTTCTGGTTCCACGCGGTCAGCGTGTAGTAGTTATTGGGTTCGGGCTTGATATACTCAATCCAGCCCATGAAGGCTTTCTCATAGGCCGAATAGCCCACAGGAGTGTAGCCGTCGTTGCAATAACACCCCTGGCACATGATGTCCCAGTTGCCCATGCCATAGTAGTCGCTCCCTCCCGTGTCATACATGTCGGGCAGGCCCAGGCAGTGGCCGAACTCGTGGGCAAACGTGCCGATGCCGTCAAGTTTCTTGCTGTTGTCGTTGCTGCCGTGCAGCTCATTGAACACGGCAAAGTGATTGATGTAGGGGTCGTCAGGACTGGGACTGAAGACTCCGTTGCCGCCTCTCGAGTAGTACTGGGCTGCCTCTAGCGTCCAGTTACAGGGCCAGATGGCCTCGGGGTGGTACATTGAGGCTTGGGCCTCACCCACACCGGCATAGATGACGATGACCACGTCGCAGTAGTAGTCGTTGTTGGTGTCATAGGGCCTGAACGAAACGCTGTCTGCGGCGGCCAGCTGGCATGCCTCGGTCACGAGCCAGCCGATGCCCTTGTCCTTGACGGTGCCCGAGTGCCCGCCGTAGTACTCACGGTCCTGGGACAGGCAGTAGATGCCATAGACATCAAACACGGGTTCATACATGCCGTTGGACTGATCCTTGAAGTATTGGCTCACGCTCTCGGAACCCGTGAGCATTTCCTCGATGATGTGCTCTCGGGTGTTAGAGAATTTCTTGTCCTGGAACTCGACCAGAATGATGGGAATGCGCCGTTGACCCTTGGCAGGCACCGCGGCAGCGGCATTGCTGCCCACTGCGTTGAATTGGCCTTTCTTGTCAGGCAACTGATAGGGCTTGGGCTGCATCGTCAGGGCTCCGTGCTGGGCTCGGATAAACGCCTCCTCGGCAGCACTGCGGTTCCCTGCCTCATGGGCGCGCATGGTCGTCAAGCCAGTCACCGACGAGGTGTAGTAGAAGTCGCCGTCACCGCCCCGTGCGACGGTCAGGCCATCACTGGTCAAGATGGCATTGTTGAAGGCGTTACCGACGGCTTGCACCCGCAATCGGGTGCCATCGCTCTGGTTCATGACGTGCCAGCCTGGCAGAGCAGGAACGGCAAGGGCTAATGTGACATGTAACAGCCACATGGACAGGATAAAAAGAACTTTTCTCATCACTAATGGATGGTTGGTTTTATGGATTAAATGTAAATAAAAAACACTTCAGTACAATATACCACTAACCACAGGCTCCTTTGCTATTGGGAAGGGGCATTGATGTAATTTTCGGCAAAATTAAGTATAGAAATGCAACTTAGCAAATTGTGATGTACTTTTTAACGATTTTGTAAGAAACAGAGGGTCTTGCACTTGGTGATAAAAAAGGGATGTGACGAGGTGCGGAAAAACCTCGTCACATCGGTATCAGGATCTAGTGATCTCCTTGATTAATTGCTACGCAGCAATATATCGATCAGAGCGGTCACATCATCGATGGTCACACCATTATGGCCATCCACGTCGGCACAGATGGGACAGCCGCTGATGCCGCTTAACAGGTAATCGATCAGGGCGGTCACGTCATCGATGGTCACGGCACCGTCATGGTTCACGTCGCCAGGCTCAAATCCGTGGCCGTTCTGGAACAGGGTTACTTCCTCTACATTGCTCCAGGCGCTCTCGGTGCCGTCGGCAAACAGCGTTTTCACCTTGTAGATGTAGGTGCCCTCGGCTTCCAGGCCGGTGACGGTATAGCTCTTGCCGGTGATGCCCGTGATCAGGCGATAGGTGGCATCGCCGCTCTCGCTGGCCTTGAGGCTGGCTGCCGTCAGTTCGCCGGCATAGACGGTCACCTGCTTGATGCTGGTGTAGTTGTTCAACGACTGGATGGTCACGGCATCGTTCTCATTGCAGTCGAGCACGATGACATAATCGGCCATGTCACTGGTCAATGCTACCTCCTGTGAAGCCACACCGTTAGACACGCTGATGGTCGAGTTGTCATAGTAGTAGGCTGCGCCCTTGATGACAACCGTCATCTTGTCATAGCCCTTGAGGTTATAGGTCGGGGTCTTGATGTTGCCCTCAAAGGCGAGGATCAATGCTCCGTCATAGGCTCCGACGAAGGACTTGGCCGACCATCCCTGGGGCAGGTAGCCCTGGGTGTTTCCTGAGATATCGTTAAGGCCTGCACCGTCATCGGTCACGGCATCGAGCACGTTGCTGAAGTCGGCATCCTCCAGCATGTAAGTCGCTGGCTTGGGCATGACTTCCAGGGTATAGCTCGTGATGTTCTGGGCGGGCGTTTGATCTGTCCATTCAGCGCGGAATTGCGTCAGGTTGATGCCGTTCTCGTCGGCAGGCAGCATCACGGGGGCATAGCCCTCGATGAGGCCCTTGCCCGTGAGGTTGACAACGACATCCTCGGCACCGTCACTCTTGATTGTGATGGTGGCATGGTAGTCCTGGATGGCATTGGGCGTGAACGTCACCGTCACGTCGGCATCGTTAAGGGCATCGGCGTTGCTGATGGTAGTGGGGTTGACGCTGAACACGCCATTGGCATCATTGAGGGTGAGCGTCACGTTGCCCGTCAGGGCTTGACCCATGACCTTGAAGTCGCGTGTCGAGCTCTTGCTCATCATCACCTCACCCAGGTCAAGGTCGCTCGTCGAAACCGAAATCTTGGGATCAACGACAACACCCTTCATGTACCAGAAGCTGGCCGTGCCGTCGTTGTTGATGACCATCTCGGTCACGGGCTTGCCTAGGTAGCCGGCATTGCCCGTGATAGAGCCGCGGGCGTTCATGAAGAGCTTGGCCGCGGGCGTGGAAGTGTCGGTAAACTCGGTCTTGTTGGCCTGGGGCCACAGGTCGCCCCCCTCGGTGTAGTAGTTAGAGGTGTTGTCGGCAGGAACGACATACATCAGCTGGATGTTCTGGTTGTTGACGGTGTTGCCCCACCAGCGGTCGGCATTATAGGTGACATGGGTGATCATGATACCCTCGCCGGGCATGTAGCGGTCCCAGCCCTGGCGCTTGCGGTACTCGAGGATGAAATACTCGTTCTCGTTGAGGTCGCTGGTGATGCACACGGCCTTGTCGGTCGATTGCTGTTTCTTGTTGAACACGGGCAGGGTATAGTAGGTGCCGGGCTGTGGCTTGATGTAGTCAATCCATCCCATGAACACCTTCTCATAGGCCGAGTAGCCAGGGGGCGTGAAGCCGTCGTTGTTGTAGCAGCCCATGCACATGATGTCCCAGTCGCCCATACCATAGTTGCCACCGTTACCCGTGTCATACATGTCGGGCAAGCCCAGGCAGTGGCCGAACTCGTGGGCAAACGTGCCGATGCCGTCGATTGTCTTGCCGTCGTCATTGCTGCCGTGCAGCTCGTTGAACACGGCAAACGTGTTGACATAGGGGTCACCCTGGTTGGGTCGGAAGGCTCCATTGCCACCGCAGCCATAATAGACAGCTGCATCGAGTGTCCAGTTGCAGGGCCAGACGGTCTCGGGCATGGTTGTCGATACTGCGGACTCACCCACACCGGCATAGATCACGATGGCCACGTCACAGAAGTCGTCATTGTCGGTGTCGTAGGGCTTGAACGACACGCCGTCGGCAGCTGCCAGCTGGCAGGCCTCGGTCACCATCGATCCCAGGCCTTTATCGGTGTTGTTGCCTGAGTGACCGCCATAGTATGCGCGGTTCTGTGACAGGCCGTAGATGCCAAATACCTCAAATTCGGGCTGGTACAATCCGTTGGACTGGTCGCGGAAGTACTGTCCCACGCTCTCGTTGCCCGTGAGCATGGAATTGATGATCTCCTCACGCGTGTTGTTGAACTTCTTGTCCTTGAACTCGACCAGGATGATGGGGATGCGGCGCTGGCCCATAGCGGGGACACCCGAGTCGGCATTACTGCCTCCCACACCCAGCTTGCCTTTCTTGCCCATCGGCATGAAAGACCTGTGCTGCATCGTCAGGTCGGCGCGCTGTGCGTTGACAAATGCGGTCTCGCTAGGGGTGCGCAGGTTGGCTTCATGGGCGCGCACCGTCGTCAGTCCCGTCACCGACGAGGTGTAATAGAAGTCGCCGTCACTACCGCGGGCGACCGTCAGGCCGTCGCTGGTGAGAATCGCGTTGTTAAAGGCGTTGCCCACGGCTTGCACCCGCAAGGTGGTGCCGTCGCTCTGAGTGAACGTCTGCCATCCGGGCCTGGCCGGCATGGCCACTGCGGTGATGGCGCAGCAGATTACGATAGAAAGAGTTAATAATAGATTCTTTTTCATTGTTCAGTTGGTTTAGTTATTTACACAGATTACTATTTGGATGTATTATTTTTCTCTTAGCTTGATTACCGGGCTCGCTCTCGCCTGTCACAGGTCGAAGGACTCAAGGTCGTCGGGGACGAGGATAGGCCCCTTGAAGTACTGGCCAGCCTCGGCGCTATAAGTCCTGGCGCGGCTCTCTAGGTGGGTGTCCTCGGTGTGGTAGAGGACAAGGTGCTTCACCCCCAGCTCATGGGCGAGCATGCCGGCATCGAGGGCGGTGCTGTGGCTCTTCTCGTAGGGGTTGAACACAAAGCGGTCCTTGTACAGGCAGAAGGCTTCACACATCAGCCAGTCGCAGTTGCGGGCATAGGGCTCACACTGCATGGTGTAGGGCTCGTCTCCCAGGCAGACGAGGCGCTGGCCGTCGGGCAAGACGGCGCTGAAACCGTACTGCTTGACCTTGGTCGAAGCGATGTCAAAGAAGGTGACCTCCATGTCGTCGATCTTGACGGTCTCGCCGTCGTGCACCTCGCGCAGGATGATGGTCTGGCCGATGGAATCAAAGATCTTGCGCGGTATCATCAGCTCGCCCATCGTGTAGAGGGCGTGACGCACGACATCATTGCAGTAGATGGTGAACGGCCCCTTGTGCTTGCCCTTGAAGATCATCGGCGAGATCTTGCGCATCATCCAGATGGCGCCCAGGATGTGGTCGGTGTGGCTGTGGGTGACAAACATGTGGCGGATGCCCTCAAAGGGGATCTTGGCTGCTATGAGTTGGCGCAGGATGCCGTTACCGCCGCCGCCGTCCACGAGCAGGCCTCCACGCGGGCTGCGCAGGTAGAAGCACGTGTTGTAACAATTGACGCACATGGCATTGCCAGTGCCCAGCATGGTGATGCGGGAGTTGTGATTGCCGTTGATCATCATGATTTCACTTTTGGGAGTTCGATGCAGAAGGTGGTACCCTTGCCCACTTCTGAATCCTGGATATATATTTGACCGTTATGATATTCCTCAATGATGCGCTTGACCAGCGTCAGTCCCAGTCCCCAACCGCGTTTCTTTGTCGTGAAGCCTGGGTTGAAGACGTTCTTGAAGTTCTTGCGGGGTATGCCCTTGCCGGTGTCCTTGACGAGGATGACGACGTTGTTGGGGCTGTCCTCGACGGTGATGTCGAGCTGGCCCTCACCGTCCATGGCATCGACGGCATTCTTGGTGAGGTTTTCCATCACCCAGGCAAAAAGCGTCTGGCTGAGCATGACACCGTTGTTGGTCTGGTCGTTGGTGTGGATGTAGAGGTTGACGCGCTTGGGGATGCGGGCGCGCATGTACTCGAGGCTCGTGGTGACGGCCTCGTTGATGGGCAGCAGTTCCTTGTCGGGCATGGAGCCGATCTTGGAGAAGCGGTCGGCGATGGTCGACAGGCGCTTGACGTCCTTGTCCATGTCGGTCACGATGCTCTGGTCCACACCCATCGACTCGAGCAGCTGTGTCCAGGCCATGAGCGACGAGATGGGAGTGCCCAGCTGGTGGGCGGTCTCCTTCGACAGGCCGACCCACACCTTGCTCTGCTCGGCTTTCTTGATGCTCATCAGCGCAAAGTAGGCGATGGCAAAGAACAGGATGAGCACCGCCAGCTGGATATAGGGGAAGTAGGCCAGGCGGCGCAGCAGTGTCGAGTCCTCGTAGTAGAGGTACTGGGTCGTGTGCTCGTCGATCTTGATGTCGATTTTATTCTCACTGCCCTTCAGGTGGCGCAGTTTCTTGTTCAGGTACTCCAGGTTGACTGTCGAGATTTCAAAGACGAGGCTGTCCTCGGGCTCCGGCAGGCGGAAGTTGCGATGCAGCAGGATGTTGTCCTTGTCATCGACAAGCAGCACCGGAATGTTGTGGTTGGCCTCGATGATGCTCAGCAGGAAGTCCACGTCGGTGGCGCTCGACTCTGTCTCGCTGCTGCTCATGGTCGTGAGTTCCTGGGTGGCGTTGGCCCAGATTTCCATGCGCTCGCGCTCCTGTTGAGCCAGGTCTTTGACCAGGTTGTTGGAGATGTAGAGGAACAGGGCCACGAGTATCAGTGAGATGGCAAGAAATACCACCTTCCAGATGCGACGGGAATCATATATGTTGCGCAGGTTTGCCATGCAGGTGAGTGAGTTTATGAGTGGCAAAATTAAGGAATTCCTGTGAATTTGACAAACATTAGCATGAAGATGTTCCATCGCATCCATTCAACGAATCATCTGCCGAAAACCCACGTTAAGTCGCCAAAATGCTAAGTGCCTGATTTTAATTGATTTCTGATTACTGACTTGTTGACCATAATTGGCGACAGCTATGAATAGACGCTTGGATTAGTCAACGATTAATCCTTGTATTGAATTGATAATTAACAGCTTCGCGTCTTTGCGACTTCGCGTGGGGCATTATTCGCTGAATAGCTACCCGTGACGGCTCTTCTCTAAGTCGGCCTCGATCCAGCGGGCGACACTGTCGGCGGTGTTGGGGCCGATGACCTCGCTGGCGGCGGCTTTGACCTCGGGGAAGGCGTTATCGACGGCCACGCTGTGGTCGGCGGCCTGCATCATGGCGATGTCGTTGTGGTTGTCGCCGAAGACCACGACCCGCTCGGCACCCACCTCATCGGCCAGCTGGCGGATGGCCCCGGCCTTGCTCGTGCCGGCGGTGAAGATTTCTAGGAAGCCCTCACTGGCATCGAAGATGTCGTGATAGACCATCACCGAGCATGTGGTGACCGAGGAGCGCAGGTCGGCGGCAATGGCCTCAAGGACGGCAAACTTGTTCATCGAGAAGATGAGCAGCGCCTCGTCGGTGCTGTGGCGGTACTGGCTGTCGTTGAGGTAGAAACGCTTTAACGGCAAGTGCTGCCGCTCGGCGACAAACCGCTCCTCCTGGGGCGATAGCGGGCCGTAGTGATGGGTGTGCAGCAGACTGTCGCCGTGGCGGCGGTAGATGAAGGGGTGGATCCCATGGCGGTCAAACACGTCCACTACAGCACCCACGGTCGCGTCGTCGATGCCGCGTGTATGCTCATAGGCTCCCATGACTGGGTTCCACATCGCCGAACCGCCGATGACGATGAACGGCAGCCTGGCGTGTACTTCCTGCATCAGCGGCACCACCGTGGCTGGCGTGCGGGCCGTGGCAACGGTGAACAAGCCTCCCAGGTCACCGATGATGTGGTTGAGCGTGGCCACCGTGCGGGCCGACAACTGCGAGTCTGCCCCCAGCAATGTCCCGTCCATGTCGCTCACGTAGAGCGTCCTGATGTGATGATCTCTTGCCGTCATACGAGAGGCAAAGGTAGTACTTTTTGCACTAACTGGAAGCAGGTAAACCACGAGTTTTCATTTTTTGGCCTTGAAGATGCAGTTTTCTCGGTATGAATGACTATATTTGCGATGAAAATCACTAACCACCTAAAATAATATTGAACATGAAACAGACAATGCCTATCGAGGGTAAATTTGAATTGATGGCGCTGCCCTATGCGCCCGAGGCTCTGGAGCCGGTTATCAGTGCCAACACGCTGGGTTTTCACCACGGGAAGCACCTGGCGGCCTATGTGAACAACCTGAATGCCGCATTGCCCGGCAGTGGGCTGGAAGGACTCTCGCTGGAGGAAATCGTGCTCAACACGCCTGGAGGCATGCACAACAATGCGGGGCAGATACTGAACCACAACCTGTACTTCTCGCAGTTCCGTGCTCCCCTGGCCGGCAACCGCCCCACAGGACGGCTGGCACAGGTCATCGACGAGGAATTCGGCTCGTTTGAGGCTTTCAAGGAGCTGTTTGCCAAGGCTGGCGCGACGCTCTTCGGCTCGGGTTGGGTATGGCTCAGCGCCGACAAGGAGGGCAACCTGAAGATCACTCAGGAGCCCAATGCCGCCAATCCCATCCAGCATGGCCTGCGCCCGCTGATGACGATGGACGTGTGGGAGCATGCCTACTATCTCGACTACCAGAACCGCCGCCCCGACCATCTGGCTGCCCTGTGGCAGATCATCGACTGGGACGTGGTGGCTACACGCTACGAGCAAGAATAACCGATGAAACGGGCATTTTTTGCACTGTTGGCCCTGTTGTGCCTGGCTGGTGCGGCCACCGCAGGCGACAAGGTCAACAAGGGCTGGCAGCGGGCTGTGCTGGCCGCCATCGACTCGTTTCCTGATCGAGGTGGCTACTACACGGGTGGCCGCCCCAATGAATTGTTTGCCAAGACCACATGGCGCGGACTGCATGATGCCTACCAGATGGGACCCGAGGACGAGCGTCCACGGTTTGACCCCTTGCAGGCACAACCGTCGTTCTGCTCCAGTGCGACCTATGGCATCATCATCAAGGCCTTACTCATCTGGGATACCAAGGGCAAGATCCAGCGGGAGGCTTGGGTCAACATGAAGCCCCGCGTCGGCATCGCCGATGCCTTCAATCCTGATGGAGTAGGGCAGGACGATGGTGTGGGCTTCTGGGGCCGTGCCAATGCCAATGGCCCTGGCCTAGGCGTGCTGGTGCGTGAACTGGGCGCTGGCTACAGCTTCACCGCCTATCGTGGTGCCAAGACCGAGCGTAACCGCGAGACACCCGATGAACGCTACCTGAACGATGAGGAGTGGTGTGCCCTGGACGTGTGGCACCGTGCCGTGGCTGGCGACCTGATGAAAATCTTCTGGAACCGCAACGAGAGCCGTGGCAGCGACAGCGGAGCCATCATCGGCTGCAACGACGACAAGACGGCCGACCAGGAAGCGGGCCACAGCGTCATCTTCCTGGGGTGTGAGGGCGACACCGTCACCTACTGGTCCTCCAACGGCCCCGGCAAGCACCCCGAGCAGATGGGTTACAGCATCGGCCATTGCCACAAGAACGACATCCAGCGTGTCGTGTTCACCCGCATCACCAGGCCCGAGCGCTTCAACAACGCAAAAGAAATGGCGCCGACCGATGTCAACGCCTATCTCAGTGACCTCAACGGCAAGCGCCACAGCACCACCGCCGAGATGCTACTTCAATTAGGAATTAGATAGAAATTAGGTATTCTGAAAAGTTTTCAGTTGTCAGATTTCAGTTGTCAGCGGGTGAGGCTCACGCAAAGACGCGAAGTCGCGAAGTTTTAAAGTGGTGCTCGCAAGTGCTCGCAAAAAAAGCAGCTTTGCGTCTTGGCGACTTAGCGTGAGGTTCAGTTGTCAGATGTCAGCAGTCAGTCCACAGTCGGCGGATGCCAATTCCTAATTCCTAATTCCTAATTGATAGAGACTTTTCCGCTGCCGGCGATGTCCTTGGTGTGATGGCGCACGGTGCCCTTCAGGTTCACGTCACCGCTGCCGGCAATCTCGGTGTGGACATCATCGGCATCGATGTGCTCACAGTTCACGTTACCCGAGCCTGCGATCTCGATATTGAATTTCTTGCAGTTGAGTACACCCAGGTTGATGTCGCCGCTACCCGCGATTTGGGCCTTGGCTTTCTCGATGTTCAGCTGGCCGATCTCGACATCGCCCGAGCCCGCAATCTCCATTTCGGCCTCATGGCCGTTCACGGCAACCAGGAGGATTTTGCCCGACCCGGCAATCTCGGTGTGCAGGTCGTTGACCGTAAAGGGCTTGCTGGCGGTAAATGTGCCGCTGCCGGCAATCTCGATGTGCTCGATCTGGGGCGAGGTGACATAGAGCTTCACGTCGCTGAACGACACCGTCGGCTTGCTGACGGCCTGACGGATGCGCAACTCGCCATCCTTGACATAGACCGTCATCTCCTTCAAGGCCTGCTCGCTGGCCTCGATGCGCACACTGTGACTCTCGCGCTGCTCATAGATGACCTTGAACGCTCCGGCGATCTCCACCTCGTCAAACGCCTGCATGGTCGTCAACTGGTTCGATACAGGCACCTGGGTGGGCGTGTCATCCTTGCTGCCGTTTCCCAGATTGACACTCAAACACGACATCATCGTTATCGCTACCAGAGCCATGAGACTCATGATGAAAACCTTCTTCATATCTTTTCTTTCTTTTTATTAATTGGGTTATTATTGTTGGTTTTTACTCTATAGACGCACGAGGGTGCCGAAAAGTTTCAATATTTATCAAAAAAATCACCCCGAAGGGCGATTTTTTTTGATTCTCACACTTTCAATAACCCCTAATTCTAAAGAGTTGTCAGTTTTCAGTTGTCAGCGGGTGAGGCTCACGCAAAGACGCGAAGTCGCGAAGTTTTAAAGTGTTGCTCGCAAGTGCTCGCAAAAAAAGCAGCTTTGCGGCTTGGCGACTTGGCGTGGGGTTCAGTCGTCAGTGGCATCCGCGACCTTCTTTACCTCACGCAAAGGCGCGAAGCCGCAAAGTTTTAAAGTGTTGCTCGCAAGTGCTCGCAAAAACAATAACTTTGCGTCTTGGCGACTTTGCGTGAGACCCGTTTGGTTGTAGCAGTCGGCGGATGCCAATTCCTAATTCCTAATTCCTAATTTCTAATTTCTAATTCCTAATTTCTAATTTCTAATTCCTAATTCCTAATTCCTAATTAAATTCAAAGTTTCTTCACCGGGAAATTGAAGTAGGTGTCAGGGTAGGGCTCATTCTTCAACGTGAAGTGCCACCACTCGTTGTCGAGTGGCTTGAAGCCGTGGCGCATCATCGCGGCACGCAGTATCATGCGGTTGTAGAACTGCTCGCTCGTGATGCCTCCCTCGATGGGGCGGTACTCGAGTGTCTCGGGGTCGCCGCAGTAGTCGGGATGGCTCTCGGGACCGAACCAGTCAAACGTACCACCCATGTCCAGCTCCTTGCCCTTGGCCATATCGACGAGCGTCAGGTCGATGGTGGAACCGCGCGAGTGGCCGCTCTTCTTGGCCACATACTGCTCGTCAAAGACACGTTTCTTGGTCAGGTAGGGATAGAAGTAGGCCTTGGTGATGGTGTCGTTCAGGTTCAGTGCCCAGCGCATGAAGTGGTCCACGGCACGCTGCGGACGATAGGCATCATAGATCTTCAGGCAATAGCCATGCTGCTTGAGGTCGTCGCTCACGGCACGCAGGCTGTCGGCAGCCTCACGCGTCATCAGCGCCACGGGTTGCTCATAGCCGTCCATGCGCGCTCCCACGAAGTTATAGGTGCTGTAATAACGGATTTCCAGGATCGCGTCGGGCACCACGTCGGTGATGGTTACAAATCCGCTGGAATCCATCGTCTTGTCTCGGTTCTGCGCCAATTGCTGGGCGCTCATGTCGTTCCCTGCCAGCAACCCGCCCATCATGGCAAGGGCCACTGCTAATAATCTCATTGATTGTTTCATATACCGCTGTTTTTAATTCATTACGGCCGCAAATGTAGTTATTTTTTCATAAACAGCACGTGAGCCTTTCCAAGTTTTCAAGGCACCAGGCTCGTCTTTTCGGTATCCGTTCGACCGGTTATGACTCGGTTGCATCCCCCTTGTGCTTGAGCTTGCGGGTGTAGGTCTTCTTGGAGCGGTGTATGCGGTTGGTCGAGTGGAAGCCGGGACCCAGCACTTCCTGTTGGCCCTCACGGTTGCCGCGGCGCATCGCCTTGATGACGTCATCGAGGCGCGATTTTTCCTTTTTCTTCTTATTTTTCATAATACACTATCCCTCACAAAAACCATGCCAATCAGATAAAGGGACTACACACACATCGGCGGCAGGGTGGGTGCCTCATCTTTGTCTGCTAGTGATGATGGCGCAGCCTCCCTGCCGCTTTCTATGGCGTTATGCTGTCTCTCTCTGGATAGCGGTGGCTCAAAATTGACCAACCTCGGCGCGTGCGCGTTCAAGGCTCTCTTGGGCCTGATAAAGCCTTGCCAATGCTTTGTCATACGTTTCCTGGGCCTTGGACTGCTCTTTTCTCATCTTTTCGTCAAACTTCTTCTGCTCTGCTTCTCTCTTTGCAGGATCGGTGATCTTTGCCTGCTTGCTGGCAAACTTCTCGGCCGCTTTTTTCTGCTTTTCCGGTAGTTTGTTCAGCTTTTGCTGAGCCTCGTTCACTGCATACTGCGCATTACGGACTTCTTTTTCGGCTCGACTCAGTTGTTGATTGGCATTGCCTTTCTTGTCTATGGTGGCTTGCTGCTGAGCGGTGCCTACCACGACACCCTGTGACTGGGTCTCTCTCTTAATCGATCTTGAGTGTTGAGCGTTTGCGACATTGGCTGCCAGGATGGTAACCACTATCAGTAGAATAATCTTTTTCATAATCTTTAATTTTAGGTCAGGTTAATACAAAAGAATTAATATATACTATTCGAGGATGAACTCTATTTATTGGCCATGGTTAAAACCACCCGGCGATTCAATGAGGCCTGCGGTGACACAGCGGCCCCCATCTAAACGAGTGAGAGCCCCAAAATCCGGGACTCTCACCAGCACTAATAATATTTACAAATTTTCTTCAGTTACTTCGGCCGTAAGGCCGACCCATTGAAGAGATTACTCAGGCAGATCTTCCTTTTTGACCTCACAGTTCACCTCGCCAGTTTCAGGATTAAAGGTGATGTAGAAGTGGTAAACGCCAGTTGCGGGAATGCCAGTATACCAATATCCTTCTTCAGTCTTAGGCCATGAGATCTCCATATTACAGTCCTGAATAACCTTGAACTTGACATCAGTCCATTCGGTGAGGTAGCAACCCTCATAGGCCTTCCTGTAGATGCCGTCATCGCCCTTTACCATCCGGTTTCCCACGTCGTAGGGGTCTTCGCTGCCAAAGACGGCACCGGGGGTGCCAATCACAGTGTAAACGTGTGTCTTGGTCAAGACGCAGTTGATGCGCTCATCTTCGGGGGCGTTGGGATTGAAGGTGATCATGATGTCATAGATACCCTGCTCAGGAACATTGACAACCCAGTTGTTGTCCAAGCCGATGGGCCACTCATAGAGGCTGTAGTTGCGGTTGCCCACTACCTTGAATTCAAAGTTGCCGTCCAGGATAACGCCACTCTTGCTCCAGGTATAAGTGCCATCAGAGCCTCTTTGCATATAATTGAGTCCATTGTAAAGATCCCAGTCGGTGTCAAAGACGTTCCTGGGACCGACAACGGTGTAACGCATCTCTACCTCGGACCATTCGCCACTCAGCAGGTAGTCGATCAAGGTGGTAACGTCATCAATGTCAACCTTGCCGCTGCGGTCGCAGTCAGCCTCAATGCTGTATGGGAAGTCTCCATTGAGCAGCATGTCGATAAGTGTGGTCACATCATCGATGTTAACCTTACCGTTCTTGTCAATGTCACCACGCAGGACGACGGGATCTTCAGCCAGTGTCACAAACTCAACGATGTCGCACCACTCAGTCTCGTCAGTGGCGCTGGTAGCCATTACCTGTACCTCGTACTTGGTCTCAGGGGTCAGACCCTCGATGGTGTAATTGGGATCGGTGATTCCATTAACATAGGTCCACTCAGCAAGCTCGGCAATATCATTCTCATCACCAACGAAGATGTCATCAACATATACAGACCATTGGTCGTAGGTGCTATAGTTGCGGAAGACGATGCTGCCCTCAACACCACCAAATTCGCTCAAGTCAGCAGTGTATTCCTTAGGATCTTCGGTGGTGAGAATTGAGTCTTGGAACAGCTGGTGCATGTCATCACCTACCTTTGCATAAACTTGGAGAACCTCAGGATAACTATTTGATCTACCCCATACAGTGAACTTAAGAACACCTTTCAAGGGCACATTAGGCGTACCGATGTAGTTATCGGGAGAGCATGCTCCAACGCCATTTACATAAGAGCCAGAGACAAGGCAAACATCATCCTGAGCGTCGCTTGAGAAAGTAAAGCCCCAGTTATTGCCGTCACCGTCAGCATCATGTACCCACCAGCCTGCACCTTCTTCAGCATAAGTTGCGTAGGGGAATGTCCACTTGTGAGGATTGCCCGACAAGTCGGTCCAGGGCCTCCAGCGCAGGTTCCAACCATTGGCATTGGCATCGGCGGCCCACGCTACTGTAGCAGAGGTCGAAGCGGGAGTAACAGCAATCACGGGAACTACAGGAGCGTAGGGGTCATCAATCACAACATCGACTCGGTCATACGTACCGTCCAACGATACGGTGAAATTGTAGGAGCAACCACTCTTGAACACATAGTCGTCAGCACGGCCGTTAACGTTACCATTTTCTGATGCAATCCACATCCTGTCGCCAGCAGTGGGGTTGGTGATACACCAGTCATAGGTGCCAGCGGGAATCATGATGGTTACGCTAGCGTTCATGACGATGTTGGTTGTTGACAAGCTACCATCGGCATTCTCGGGAATCTTGTACTCAAACTCTGCATAGGTTTCAGCACTGACATCTCCACCTGTGGTCATTCCACCTTGCTCGGGGATAATCCCGCCATAAGTGTTGGCATCGGCATCAAGCAACATCTGGTAGCCTGAGCCATCTTCCCAAACATCACCAGCAGTAAGGGTTACCATGGCATAGCCCTCGGGAACATCGGTGCGAAGGGCCGTCGCCTTCTTGACCATGTAGGGGCTAGACACTGTTCCAGGAGCTGCCTTGCGAACAAGCTGCCCAACCTTAGCCTTGTTGTTGCTGTACTTAGCGACCTTGTTTTGAATCGCAGTCTTGGTAATGCCAGCCGAGGCAGATACTGCGACGGCGGCACTTAACAATAAGAATGATAATCTATTCATACAAATTATAATTAAAAAAATAGGTATAGGCGTTTAGGTCGCACTATTTAATATGTTGGCTTTAAGCGGATTGGATTGTAATTAACCATCCTTCGAATGAGTACGTCGAAGATTGTCTCCATATTATTTCGCCGATTGTATCGGAAATGGTACTCATCT
>JAFTEU010000083.1 GCA_017453505.1 Muribaculaceae bacterium | reverse complement strand
TTTTTGAGCAGATTTTGACTTAACTTCGCAGGAGCATAGCGAGCTATGGTCCAAGAAGATAAGGCAAAAGGTGCCAAAAAGAAACAAAATCTGGTCAACTAAAAGATTAACATTTCGGTAATTTATAGAAGCCCCCTTAAGACAAAGCCTTCAGTATGAAACAGTCAACAAAAAGAATAGGTTTAATCATCTTGATTGTCGTCTTGACGATAATCGAGTGCTTGTTGTGCCTTGGCATTGCCCTAGACGGGAAATATCAAGTAGAGTTTTCCGAGGATCTCGCAGCTATCGAAGCGTTTTACCGTGATGTGACGATTCTCGAGATTTTCATGTTCATCAACCTGGGTGTAGCCATTGTTGCACTATGTCTGCTCTGGAGAAAGAATAACGACAAGGATAAATCACCCGTTCATAAACCGGCTCAAAATGGTTTTTGCAAGGTTTGTGGATATAAACTAAACTATCTGCCGTGGGGTGAAGATGGGAAAACACCATGCTTTGACATCTGCCCCTGTTGTGGCGTTGAGTTTGGCAATGAGGATTATACCGAAGAATCGCTAAAAAAATATCGTGCGAAATGGATTCATGAAGGTGCCCATTGGTTCGACCCCAAGTTGCAGCCCCAAAACTGGTCTTTACAAGAGCAATTATCCAATATCAGTTCTCATTTTGAGGATTCGCATAAAGCAGAATGAAGTGCAAATCATGCCATCTATAATGGATTAACCCGAATGAAACAGATTATCAAGAACCGTCTGGTTTTTCCAATTATTTATTGTACTGCTCAATCAAGCCATTGATACAAAATGGCAGAAGTATTTCAATATAATAGTCTCTGGATGACTCCTCGGTGAATTGCGCATACCATCCGTCTTTATCCCAGCAGATTTTAGCAAACCTCTTGTACTCATTCAAATCTTTTCCTGAAGGCCGTTGTTTCCCTAAATAACTTCGGCAGTCTTTCCTCATCGGGTATAAGGTCATCAAATACACACCACTACCTGTGATACACTCCGCCCAACAATCCTTGTGAGGAACATGTTTTCTTAACCAAACATGTGTGATGAAATCCACTTCTTCAGGAGCGTATTTGCTCAAAGCGTCCCTGATGTCATTCACACTAATGGGGAAAAAATAGTTCCGTGAAGTGTTTTCATGCATATAAATAGGCGTTTCCTCCCACTCGCTTGGCGCTGTGAAAGAATGTTCACGGGCAAAGATGTTATCGTGCATCTTTAGCCTTCGACGACCTCCCATTCTGTCACCGAACTCTCGGTTCTTCTTCCATGCGGTCTGTTTATGATTTCTTTTACCCATATTTGTTTTATTGCTTGTGTCAAGCGTTTATAGATTGTCTGAGCAATACTCAAAAGAGTATAATTTGACTGTGCAATCTAAGGTGTACGTTGAGTGTCGCTCATTCCCTATTCAGTCTTAAAAAACGAGTCTGACACTGATTGTATTTCTGCAAAAATACTTGTTTCAATTGGCAAAAACAAGAGGGATGAAGCCTAATGAAGTTTTTTATTTTCATATAGTTGAAATTCAGTGATTTGAAAAACACGAAATGAACTGCGATTATTTGCTGGATTCGGTAATTGGCAGTAACTTTGCGGGTCGATCTATATCGGCATTGTTGAACGATTTAACACGATACAGACAGATGAGAAGGTTTTATATCTCAATGATGTGCATCATCAGCGTGGCCATCAGTGCTTGGTCACAGAACCTGGTCTTGGAGCAGGAAGAGGCTGATAATGAGATTGCGGTGGTGGGCTACTTCTGCAAAAACGACAGCATGACTTTCAGGCAGGCCCACCAGAAGTACAAGATCAACGAGGGCGACACGACCATCAGTGCGGACTACGAGGAGGAATTCTTAATTGTCGTGACCGACTCGACCAGCGAGGGCTACAAGATGAAATATGTCCCCTTGAGTTTCACCCTCAACGATGCCGACACCGTTACAGCCATCATGACCAACGCCATGAGTCAGCTGATGCAGTCGGTGGAATGTCATTTCACGACCGATGAACTGGGGCAGTTGCAGCGCATCGACAACTGGCGCGAGATACGCGACCAGCTACGCAAGAGCATCAAGGTGGTGTGCGACTCCTTGTACGGGACCATCCCTGAACTGGACAGCATCACACCCCGCAAGTCACTGGAAAACATATTGCTGCTGCAATTCTCGACCGAACAAGGCATCCGCGATTCCTATGAGGAGCTGAACGATCTGTTCGGCCTGCACGGCTCAATATTTGACATCGGCGACAAGGAGCTGGACAGTGAGGAGAACGGTTACCCGCAGCACATCCTGGCCCGCATCGGCTATACTCCTGTTGAGGACGAGGAAAACGATTTTGACGGCGATTACGCCATCGTCACCCAAACCACGACGCTGATTCCTGTAGAAGACGCTCTAGACTATGGATTGGGCACAATGTCGATGATGATGAGCGACATGATTACCGACAGCCTGGATGCAGTCCGCGACATGATAGTTGACACCATCAAAGCCGCTGTGCCCCAAGGTATTGAGATGAAGGTCACTGAATACTATGGCTACTTCTTGAACGGCTGGCCCAAGGGAAGCTACTACGAGCGCTCCATCGACATGGGCATCGGCAAGAACGTCGAGACCCGCTCCATCGAGTGGACATCCCGTCACTGGAACATCTACATCCGCGACGATGAATCCACGGGTAATAAGGAAATCTAATTCCGTTGTAAAAAAGAGGATCCGTAAAAAAGCTCCATGTGGGCGAATTCAAAACGATAAAGGGGGCTTCTATAAATTAGCTTGACATTGATTTTGATTTATTTTTGAGCAGATTTTGACTTAACTTCGCAGGAGCATAGCGAGCTATGGTCCAAGAAGATAAGACAAAAGGTGCCAAAAAGAAACAAAATCTGGTCAACTAAAAGATTAACATTTCGGTAATTTATAGAAGCCCCCTAAAAACACCACCAAATAAGGTGGTGTTTTCGCGTTTTATGGCTACCTTTGTCCCGTCATTCATGATTTCACTTGTCTTTACAGCACTAAGGGAAGTATAAATCTGATATGGAAAAGTTGTGGGCAAAGGATTGTTGCCCAGGAATTATCGATAATTATTAATTAAAGAAGTGTTACGAAATTTAGGTTAATGTATGTCACAGCTTGAGCCACTAATTGCCGACCTTGCGCTGATTCTGATATGCGCAGGAGTGATGACGCTCTTATTCAAGAGCCTTAAACAACCGATCGTTTTAGGTTATATCGTAGCGGGATTCCTCGCTTCGCCTAACATGCCCTACATGCCCAGCGTGTCGGACATGCACGGCATCCACGTGTGGAGCGAGATAGGTGTTATCTTTCTGCTCTTTGCCCTTGGCTTGGAGTTCTCGTTCAAGAAGATCCTGAAGATGGGTGCGGCTCCCATCATAGCCGCCATATCCATTATATTGGCCATGATGTATGTGGGCGCATTCACGGGTTCCCTCTTCGGGTGGAGCGACATGGACTGCATCTATTTGGGTGGCATGCTTGCCATGTCATCTACCACCATCATCTTCAAGGCATTTGACGACATGGGCCTACGCCAGCAACGCTTTGCAGGGCTTGTGCTCAGTGTGCTCATTATTGAGGACATCCTGGCCATCGTGCTCATGGTGATGCTCTCAACGCTCGCGGTGAGCAAGGAGTTTGAGGGTTCACAGATGCTCCAGTCCATTTTGCAGCTTGGCCTCTACCTCGTGTTGTGGTTCACGGTAGGATTATACTTCATCCCACTGGCTCTGCGCAAACTGAAACCGCTGATGAATAGCGAGACACTGCTCATCGTCTCGCTTGCCCTCTGCTTTGGTATGGTGGTGGCAGCATCTGCCGCAGGGTTTTCGGCCGCGTTCGGTGCCTTTGTCATGGGAAGCATCCTGGCCGAGACTGTTGAGGCCGAGGCCATTGAGCACCTCGTGGCCCCAGTGAAGAATCTTTTTGGAGCCATCTTCTTTGTGTCGGTCGGCATGATGGTGGATGTGAACCTCATTATCGAGTATATCGTGCCCATATTGAGCATCATCGCTGCCGTGATACTGGGCCAGACCATCCTGAGTACCGGCGGATTCCTGCTCTCAGGACAGTCGTTGAAGACCTCCATGCAGTGTTCATTCTCGTTGACGCAGATTGGCGAGTTCGCCTTTATCCTTGCCACACTCGGCACTTCGCTGCACGTCACCAGCGACTTCCTCTACCCCATCGTGGTGGCAGTGTCGGTGTTCACAACGTTCACAACGCCATATATGATCAGGCTGGCAGAGCCTGCCTATCATGCGCTGACGCGCGTCCTGCCTGCCGGATTGATAGCAAAGCTGGAGCGCAACACCGACGAGACCGACGACAAGGCCCCCAACGAGTTGCAACAACTGTGGAACGATAATTTCAAGCGTTTCATTTTCAATATGCTGATCAACACTGTGCTCTGCATAGCCATCATGTCCATTATGTTCTATTACGGCCAACCGATGATTGCGGGGATTGTACCTGAAAAATGGGTTCATGCCGTCACTGCACTCATTGGACTCATCCTGTGCTCTCCGTTCCTGTGGATGCTCATGAAGGCTGGCGCCGATAGTCCTGACGTGGATAAGTTATGGGCAAGTGGAAGTCGCTGGCGCGTGAGGATAACGGCATTCGGGATGTTGCGACTCATCATCACGGCCATCTTTGTCAGCTACTTCGTTGATTATGCTATTCCTCAGTCAAGTTTGCTCGGCATCTTTGCTATCGTCGCCATCTTGTTCATTATATATTACTCAACGCATCTGGAAAAACAGAGCAAAGGGTTGACCAAGAGATTTACCGACAACCTGAGTGCCCGTGAAAGGGCCAATAGCCAGAAAGAGAATAAAGACATCTAATCATATAACATCATGAAAAGGATGTTATGAGGGTGTGTCATTTTGAAGTGAACCCCAAGAGTTGGACAAAAAACTTTTGGGGTTCACTTCATTTTGACACGCCTCTTCACGCACTGCCGTAGCTTTGCTTTCAGGTTTTTCACATCTTTTAGGGAGAAAAGGTTGTGGGGGTCAGGAAATGGGTGTAAATTTGGCTTTCTTTTTGTGAAACCGAATTTGATGATAAAAAATGACTGATAAGATCACTAAGATTGTGTTGACTGGTGGCCCTTGTGCCGGCAAGACGACGGCTATGGCAAGGATCATCGAGCACTTCAGCGGCCTGGGCTTCCAGGTGTTCGCCATCCCCGAGGTACCCACGATGTTCAGTAGCGCAGGCATCAACTACCTGACACAGAACAAGGCCTTGTTCTTTGAGGCCGAGAAATCGACCCTCAACATCCAGCTGGCACTGGAGGATCACTTCTCCAAGATGGCTGCCGAGTGCAACAAGCCCGTACTCATTGTGTGCGACCGTGGCACGATGGACATCAGCGCATACGTCTCGCCCGAGATATGGGAGGCGCTGACCGAGGAGATGGGCACCAACACCGTGAAGCTGCGCGATGCCCGCTACGAGGCCATCCTGCACATGGTGACCGCTGCCGCTGGTGCCGAGCAGTTCTATACCAACGAGAACAACAAGTTCCGCAGCGAGGACGTGGAGCTGGCCCGTGAACTTGACCGCAAGGTGCTGAGCGCCTGGACTGGACATCCCCACCTGCGCGTGATTGGCAACCACATGGACTTTGACGACAAGCTGCGCCAGGTGCTCAACGAAATCTCGACCGTGCTGGGTGTTCCCAGCCCCATCGAGCAGGAGCGCAAGTACATCGTCAAGGTGACAGGCGACATCCCCGACTACACCGAGAGCGAGATCACCCAGACCTACCTGCTGAGCGAGCCTGGCACCGAGATGCGTGTGCGCAAACGCGGCTGGCAGGGCAGTTATGTTTTTTTCCAGACCATCAAGAAGACCGTGAGCAGCGACAAGTCTATCGAGACCGAGCGCCGCATTACCGCCCAGCAATACGTCGATCTGCTGCAACTGGCCGATCCTAACCGCAAGCCCATCAGCAAGATGCGCAAGTGCTTTGTGTGGAAAAACCACTATTTTGAGATCGACACCTACATCGAGCCGAAACTGGGTATGCAGATCCTGGAACTTGAAGGCATCAAGGAGGGCGACGAGGTGGAATTCCCGCCGTTTATCCAGGTCGTTGAGGACATCACCGGCAACGAGAAGTACTATAACTACCAGCTCTCGTTGAGGTAGAGAACAACATCCCTTGAACTTTATATAAAGCTCTAGATACAACAAACCCCTCAGGACTCATGCCTTGAGGGGTTTGCTGTATCCAGATTTCAAGGGTCTTAGTTGGCCCTATACTTGTAGATATCCACCAGCTTCATGCCAAACACAAGCGTGGAAAATGGCACAAGCACGTCGGTCTTCTTGGTCGATCCATAACCCTGCTGATAGGGTATGACCACGGTGCAGCTGTCGCCCACGTGCATGTGGGTAAGCGCTATCAACCATCCCTCAACATTCTCGTTGACCATCGAGCGATAGATGCTGTCGGCTGGAGTGGTCTTGAGGTAAGACGAATCGACAGGCGTGTCGTCAATCAACGTCAAGTAGTACTTCACATCGACGGTCGACGTGATCAGCGGCTTGAGATTGTGTCGTGTCAACATCGTGTCGTTGTGCCAGCGCATCAGCACCTGGGCCGATGGATCCCAGGGAGCGGTGACTACGGTATATTGACCCGATGCCGCCTGGTGCTGATACCACTCCTCGTTGTTCTCGCGCCAGTCCTTGTACTCATCCTCGACGCTCTTGCCCAGACATGAGTCCAGCATCGTGATAGCCACGATGGCCATGATGGCGGTATAAAAAAACTTCTTCATAGTCAATGGTTTTGCAGGAACAGAAACAGGATTGCGATTGCGGATGCCAACTCCTAACTCCTAACTCCTAACTCCTAACTCCTAACTTCTAACTCCTAACTTACATCAGTTTTCTCAGCACATTGTTCAAGCTGCACTCGCGGGCGAGGATAGCGGGCAGGTCGGCGATAGCAACACGCTCCTGCTGCATGGTGTCACGGTCACGCAGGGTGACGGTGTTGTCCTCCAGGGTCTGACCGTCAACGGTGATGCAATAGGGAGTACCGATGGCATCCTGGCGACGGTAGCGCTTACCGACGGTGTCCTTGTCCTCGTAGTGGCAGGCGAAGTCAAACTTCAACAGGTTCATGATCTCGTGAGCCTTCTCGGGCATACCGTCCTTGCGCACGAGCGGCAGGATGGCGCACTTGATGGGGGCCAGGGGCTTGGGCAGGTGCAGCACCACGCGGGTGTCGCCGCCCTCGAGCTGCTGCTCCTCATAGCTGGAGCACATCACCGAGAGGAACATGCGGTCCACACCAATCGAGGTTTCGATGACATAGGGTGTGTAGCTCTCGTTCAACTCGGCATCAAAGTACTGGATCTTCTTGCCCGAGAACTTGGCGTGCTGGCTCAGGTCAAAGTCGGTACGGCTGTGGATGCCTTCAACCTCCTTGAAGCCAAACGGCATCTTGAACTAGATATCGGTGGCGGCGTTGGCATAGTGGGCCAACTTCTCGTGGTCGTGGAAGCGGTACTTCTCGTCTCCCAGGCCCAGTGCCTTGTGCCAGCGCAGTCGCTGCTCACGCCAGTAGTCAAACCACTTCAACTCCTCGCCGGGACGCACAAAGAATTGCATCTCCATCTGTTCAAACTCACGCATACGGAAGATGAACTGACGGGCCACAATCTCGTTACGGAAAGCCTTACCAATCTGCGAGATACCAAACGTCAGGCTCATGCGGCCGGTCTTCTGAACATTCAGGAAGTTGACAAAGATACCCTGTGATGTATCGTGAAGCAGGTACACGTCCATCGTCGAGTCGGCACTGCTGCCCATCTGGGTCTTGAACATGAGGTTGAACTGACGCACGTCGGTCCAGTTCTTGGTGCCGCTCACGGGATCCACGATACCATAA
>JAFTEU010000082.1 GCA_017453505.1 Muribaculaceae bacterium | reverse complement strand
CTGCAACTCAAATGGTGGGATTGGGACATAGATAAAATTGAGGCAAAATTTGAAGCCTTGTCAAGTGGTGATTTGTCGTTGATAAAGAAAATTGACAAATAAATTCCAATTTATCGGTACGTCTTTTCACGTCATACGCGGTTGATTTACCTTTGTCAGAGTAAATCAACCGCTATTCTTTATGATACTGACGATAAACGGAAAACAGGCAGCGCTGAAGAAGGGGTCTTCGATAGAGTATGTATCGGAGAACCGCATCTTCACCGATGCCGACGACTACTCCATGGAGATTGAACTGCCCCTGGCTGACTGTCCGCAGAACCTTGACATCTTCGGGATGATCACCCGCAAGGATGTGGACACGGGCGACATCTTCTTTGATGCCGTGCTGCAGGACACCAACTTCTTCAAGCGAGGTGCCGTCGTGATCACCGGCATCACGCAGGAATCCGTCAAGGTGCAGTTCCTGGAGAAACGCTCCTACCAGAACTTCTTCCCACGCTTCGATGAGACCTACATCGACGAGCTCGACCTGGGCAAGTGGCCCAGCATCTATCCCGACAACTCGCCCAATACGGGCGGGGCCTCGCCAAGACCAGGTGAGGAGACGACCTATGCCAGTCCCGCAGAACTATGGGCACGGACAGACTACACCGCCTTGCCGTGGGTCAACAACTCCAGCGGCAACCTGCAGAACTGCGTCCGCTACAACTCCGGCACCAACAAGTACGAGTGGAAGGTAAACCCCGACGATGAGGACGACACGGACTTCTCCCGTGGCCTCTCGTTCCAGCCCAACCTGCTGTGGCTGACAAAGAAAATCTGCGAAGCCCTGGGCTACACCCCGGACTTCTCGCTGCGGGAGGGAAGCGACTACCGCAACCTGTGGCTGATGAACACAACGCCATACGCCAACAGCAACCGCACATGGGCGAGTGCTTTGCCGCATTGGACGGTCAACGAGTTCTTCCAGGAACTGGAGAAACTCCTGCTGTGTGAATTCGACATTGACCACGCACGCAGCACGATAGCCTGCACTGCGACCGCGGCCAACATCGAGGCGGCAGGTGCCATCCACATCTCAAAGGTCGTTGACGCTTTCACTGTGGAGATCACCACCGACGAGGAGAAGAGCGGCTATAAGGCGATGCTCAACCAGGGCTTCGCCGCCGGTGGCCACCGCCTTGACAACATCTATAACTGCCAGTGGTACATCGACCAGATGACCAGGGCAGACGGCACGGTAAGGTGTACCAGCTACGAGACGCTCAATGAGCTGCTCTCCAGCAACGTCCGGCAGCAGGCCATCCCCGACAGCGGCAGCGTCTGGGGCCTGCACTATGCCCGTGACGTGGACACCTACTTCGTGCTTGAGGTGATGGAACGGGTCAAGTACCGTAGCGGCGGGCGCGAGGAGTGGGACAACTGGGGCAACGTGACCCGTCTTGTGCCCATCAACCGCTTCGGCCCGCTGATCATCGACAGGGACAACCCCGACGACATCGACGAGATGAAGATAGTCCCTGCCTGGATCGATGAGACGGACGGCACCATCGGCAACCTGGTGTTCCTCGAATGCGGCGAGACGGGAGAGGGCGACAGCGCCTATTCCGACCAGACCCACACGGGCCGCCCCCGCTGGTCCGAGAAGGTGGACCAGGACGTGCCCATCCAGTGGGGAGCCCTGCCCACCGTCAGCGCAGGCAAGCGCGAGAAGAGCGGCGCCGTGTTCGACAAGCTGTTTGTCGCCTACTGGTGGGGCGACTACAGCCGCTTCGCCCCAAGGCTCCCGCATCCCTGGACCGACACCTTCGACGTGGACTACAGCTATTCGGCCCCCAATCCCAACAGCAACGCCGGGACGCTGCTGGTGACCTGGAAGCGCACCGACAGCGGCAAGGCCTGCTCGCTGCGCCTGAACAACGCCGCCTACGGCCAGGGCGTGGAGCGTCGCACCTACTATCCCGTCGACCAGAAGAAGAAATACACCTTCTCCTTCCTCACCGACAAGATCCCCAACGTCCGCTCCGTCTTCCACATCGACGGCAAGCGCTACCTCTGCGAACGCCTGACCGCCGTGTTCACCGAGGACGGCATGTCCCACTTAATCAAAGGCAACTTTTTCAAAGTCCAAACATAGTTTCTGAAATTATTGTTGTTATTCATGGTTTTTTATTTGTCCCCGGGGCTTCGGCTTCGGGGATTTTTAGACACCTCACACAAGCTATTACTCACATGTCGTTTCACTGGCAGTTTCACTTGCAGAATCACTAGCAACACCACCAACGACATCAGTACCAGACCCACTCATGGCATCATCACAAGAATCGCCTAAAGAATCGCCTAAAGTATCGTCAAAGGCACCACTCATGACACCGCAAACAAAAAAAGCCGTAAATGATGCCCTTAAAGCACCACTAACGGCTCACAATACAAGTTATAGAGTGGCTATTTCTTGCCGTACAAAACCCAGTCGAGAACCCTGCGGTTTGCTATGTCAACCTTGCGCTGGTCAAACTCGATATAAATATCTGTCACCGAGTTACTGCTATGACCAAGCGCATGGCCAATTATTTCCTTGGGAATGTCAAGATCGTTGGCTGCGATAGTTGCCCATGAGTGACGGGCCCAATAAGTTGAAATTTTGGGAAATAGCGGCTTGCGTATCTTTTTCCCTCCTAGTCCAACCCGTTTCACAGGGCCAATCGCTTTCAACGTGTTATTCATGCGGTGAGTGTAATTGCGATGATCCTTGTAACGGTCAAGGATGTTGATGAGCCATTCCTTGCCACGATAGCGATTAATGATTTCAAGTGCCTCAGGCTCAACCTTGATAGAAATCAGTGCTCCAGTCTTGGCGCGATGGTAGATAATGCGATCATCAACGATTTCTTTGAGCCTACACATGTCCACCATGTTAATGCCAATGAGCATGAATATCAACTTGAACATGTCGATATACTGCTGCTGATACTCCTCACCCTTATAGTTGAATAACGTACGTAAATCCTCCACCTTCAAGTTGCGCTTGGCAGTGGGTACAGGTCGTATCTTAAAACGACGGAACGGATAGAAGGTCGTAACCTCATCATCAATAGCCTCGTTGAATACGGCACGAATATTGCGAAGGTGGATGTTGCGGGCATTCTTTGAGGGAGCTGTCTGTGCCAGAAAGCTCTCGAACGAAGTAAGCCACTCCTTTGTAATATCCTCAAAGGTAAGGCGGTCTAGCTTTGAACCAGCAAAAGCCCTCATGCGCGACATAGTGTGCATATAAATGCCTTTGGTGCTAGGTTTTTTACTCTCAGCGAACTTCAAAAACCTTACTGCAAATAAGTTCTTTCGCTTATCAACCATTTGCTTTTGCTCGACTTTCTCGGGATTAATTCTTCGTTCAATCTCATCACGAATGTCATTAGCAGTCATGCTTTGCAACCGCTTATCACTCGTTAGGATCAATATTGTCCTATTCACATGTTGCTCAACTTCTGAGACATAGACGTTGAGCCATTCTGCATTAGGATGTTTGATTACTCGAGAACGCTTTTGATCCCACTGTTTGGGCATCAACTTAGCATCTAATGAAACATACGATCTTGTGTTGCGATGAGTGATAACCAACTTCAAGACCGATAAAGATCCCGGCTTGGTTCTGCGGGTGTCTAAGAAAAATTTAATGTTTGCCATAATAAATACTCGGCTACTCTCCCCACTAAAAACATTCTAGCATCTTCCTCTGCTGACCTGTGTACGTACACAGATACGTACACAGATTTTGCACGATTTTTGATGAATTTGAACGATTTTAGTGCAAATTTTACCTTTTTTTTTATGGCTACTGCCGTTTATTTCAGTAAAAAAGTATTGGTTTTCAAGAGTTATTCTCTTTATTCCCAATACTTTACAATCGTGAGCGGTAGACGGGACTCGAACCCGCGGCCCTCAGCTTGGGAAGCTGATGCTCTACCAACTGAGCTACTACCGCAATGCGCTGATTTTCAGCTAATATTTCTTTTTAGGCTTCGGAATCATTGATGACATCGGTGACACTGTCGCCATTCTCGGTGACGTAATAGCGCACGGTCAGGGTGTCGTTGATAGACCATGACGAGCGGTGGTCGCTCTCAAGGTCGGGATAGGAGAACTCGATGGTGTCTTCACCCACCTTGAGATAAACACTGTTCATGGCACCATCGATTGCCACGCCG
>JAFTEU010000081.1 GCA_017453505.1 Muribaculaceae bacterium | reverse complement strand
TGAAAACTGACATGACCTCCGAACCTCTAGCCGAACGCCTGCGGCCCCGGTCACTCGACGACTACATCGGCCAGCGACACCTCGTGGGCGAGGGTGCCGTCATCCGACGCATGATCGAGAGCGGCAACATCTCCTCATTCATCCTGTGGGGTCCTCCTGGCGTGGGCAAGACCACACTGGCACGCATCATCGCCGAGCAGACCCAGGTGCCCTTCTACACCCTCAGCGCCGTCACGTCGGGCGTGAAAGAGGTGCGCGAGGTGCTCGAGCGCTGCCAGGCCGATGCCCGCAGCGTCTTCTCCAAGGGGAGGCCCATCCTGTTCATCGACGAGATTCACCGCTTCAACAAGTCACAGCAGGACTCCCTGCTCGGCGCCGTCGAGCGCGGCACGGTCACGCTCATCGGCGCCACCACCGAGAATCCCTCGTTTGAGGTCATCCGTCCCCTACTCTCCCGCGCACAGGTCTACGTCCTCAACCCGCTGGACCGCGACGACCTGCTGCAGCTGCTCGACCATGCCGTCAAGACCGACAAGATGTTCCAGGGACGTGAGGTGCGCGTCGAGCAGACCGAGGCCCTGCTGCGCTTCGCCGGCGGTGACGCGCGCAAGCTCCTCAATATCCTCGACCTCATCATGCAGTCGCTCAAGGACGACGAGCCACTGGTCATCAACGACGACATCGTCACCAGCCGACTGCAGCAGAACCCTCTCGCCTTTGACAAGGGCGGCGAGATGCACTACGACATCATCTCGGCCTTCATCAAGTGCATCCGCGGCAGCGACCCCGACGCGGCAGTCTATTGGCTGGCACGGCTCATCGCCGGTGGCGAGGATCCCAAGTTCATCGCTCGCCGCCTGTGCATCCTGGCCGCCGAGGACATCGGCCTGGCCAACCCCAACGCCTTGCTGCTGGCCAACGCCACGTTTGACATCATCAACAAGATCGGCTGGCCCGAGGGACGCATACCGCTGAGCGAATGCGCCATCTACCTGGCTACCAGCGCCAAGAGCAACAGCGCCTACCTCGCCATCGATGATGCCCTGGCCATGGTCCAGGAAACGGGTAACGCGCCCGTGCCACTGCACCTGCGCAATGCTCCCACCGGCCTGATGAAGCAGCTGGGCTACGGTAAGGACTACCATTATCCACACGATTATCCGGGACACTTCGTCACCGAGCAGTACATGCCCGAGGAACTCAACCACCCGCAGTTGTGGCATCCGCAGGACAATCCGGCCGAGAACCAGATGGCCGCCCGTCAGCAGGCACGATGGGGCGGGAATGCAGGCCATGGCCCCAAGAAAACAACTTAAAGAATCACTTGAAGCATCACGTGGCAACCGACTATGGAACAAAGTAAAAAACTGGGAATAGAAGGAGAGATCGCAGCCTGTGAATTCCTGATCAGCAAGGGCTACACCGTGCGGGAAACCAACTGGCGCCTGGGACACCTCGAGATTGACATCGTGGCACAGGAGCCAGGTGCCAACTGCCTCCACATCGTCGAGGTCAAGACACGCACCGACCCTGGCCCGTTCGACCCCATGCATGCCATCAATGCCAAGAAGATACGCAACCTGGTCAATGCGGCCAATGGATACATCAGCCAGTACCAGTTGCCGATGAGTGTGCAATTTGACGTGATGATTCTCGAGGGCATCGCGCCCAATCTCAACATCCAGTTCATCCCCGACGCTTTCCAGCCGCCGCTGCGCTCCATCCGCTAGCAGTCACGTTCACCCCTGCTCGTCGCCCGTCATGCTGCGTGCTTGGGTCGGTGTCATGCCATAGTGCTGACGGAACACCCTGGAGAAATAGGCTACATCGGTAAAGCCGCACCGCTCTGCCACCTCGCCGATGAGCAAGTCCTTGTTACTGCGCAATAACGACATCGCTTTATTCATGCGCAGCTGTGCCACATGAGCCGTCAGGCTCTTACCCGTCAGCTCCTGGATGCGGCGCCTCAACTGGCTCTCGCCCATCTTGAACGACAAGGCGATGCGGTCGATGTCCAGCTTGGCTCCGGTGGACAGGCATTCATCCACCTCTCGGGCAAAGGCTTCAAGGAACCGTTGGACAGCGACTTTGTCGGTGACGGCAGCACCCTTAGCATCACGGGGCTGCATCAAGACATCGGCATGGGCCTCGCGCAGCGTCTTGCGTCTCTCGATCAAGTTCTTGACCCATGCTAGCAGCTCTTCGGGCACAAAGGGCTTCACCAGATAGGCATCGGCTCCGGCTTCAATGCCACGGATGCGGTCGGCCTCGCTGTTGCGGGCACTGAGCATAATGACGGGAATGTGCTGCAGCTGACTGGACTGACGGATGTCGCGGCACAGTTCACAACCATCCTTGATGGGCATCTTGACATCAGTGATGATCAGGTCTGGGACGATCTCATGGCTCAGTGACAAGCCCTGCTCGCCGTTGGTGGCATAGCGCACTGAGTAAGTTTTGCCCAGCAGCTGCCCAACCAGCTTGGCCACATCCACATGATCCTCAACGACAAGCACCACAGGACAGCCCGGTTTGTCATTCAGGGCAATGTCGGGCAACTCGCTGGGCCCATGCCTCTGGGCCGACGACAGGTTGATCACGGGAGCAATCATCTGTTCAAAGCGCTTTTTCACCCCCTCGTCATGCCTGCACGGCAACTTCACGGTAAACACCGAGCCCTGTCCCTTCATGCTGTCGGCGGCCACGCTGCCGCCCATCGCCATCGCCATGTCGCGCACCACCGTCAAGCCGATGCCCACGCCCTCGACCAGCTGCTCGGCGGCAGCACCACGGTAGAAGGGCTCGAAGACATGCGGCAGGTCGCTCTTGCTGATGCCCATGCCCGTGTCGGCCACGCGGATGGTGAACATGCCATCGTCCACACTCGAAATGACGGTAATCTTACTGAAGTCACGGCTATAGTTGATCGCGTTCTCGAGCAGACAGCCCACGATAGTGACCAGGTAGTGCTGCACGACATCGACCTCCACACTGGCCTCACGAGAGAGATAAGTCAACTCGATGTGGCGCTCCACACAGCGCTCACGGTAGCTCTCGATCACCATGTGCATGAGCGTCACCACGTCACCGGTCCGCCACTCGGGCGACTTGATGGCACTGCGCACGCCACCCACCTCCAGGATGCGGTCCACAAGCACCAGCAGGTTGTTTCCCTGCCGCTTGATGATCTCGGCATTCTCGATCACCCCTGGCAGATACTCATGTGACCCGTCGGTGTCGGCCATGATGCCGTCGATAGCGCCCATGATGCCTGTCAACGGCGTGCGCAGCTGGTGAACCACGTTGGTGAAGAACAGCGAGCGTGTCTCTTCGACCTGACGCATCAAGCGTTGTGTCCGGGTACGCGTGCGCACGGCATACACCAGCGTGCCAATGATGGCGGCAGACATGAGCAGCAGCAGTAACATGAAGACAATCTGCACGTTGCGCATGCGTTTCTGGTGGTTGATGTCACGGTTGAGCACGTCCATCTCGCCAAGCTGGCGGTCACGCTGGTACTCTACACGCTGGGAACGCATCTCGTCGCTCTTCTTCAGGCCGTAGATGCTGTCACGCAGCTCGTCGGCGTTGATGTAGTGTTGCAGCGCCTGCTGCGGGTCATTATCCCGCAGGGCCAGTTCATAGCGCACCATACTCACGTCCACCTGATGTTTCTTGCTGTTGATGCGCTTCGACTCGAGCTCGGCCTCCTCCACACACTGCCGGGCCACGTCTTCTTCACCCAGCTTGATGCTCACGCTCGCCAGCGCCAGACAGGCATCCAGCCAGTGCCACGTGTCACCCTGATTCTTGAGGATGTCATAGGCCTGCTTGTACTCGTCCTGAGCATGGGAGAAACTGCGGTCATGCTCATGCAACATACCGAAGTGCAGCCGGCACAAGCCCACACCCATCTGATTGCCGGCCTGCTGGTTGTACTCCATCGACTTGCGGTAATACACCCAGGCCGAGTCTATTTCTCCAAGGGCAAACATCACATCGCCCAGATTGGCACAGTTGATGGCCATACCCACCGGCCGGCCCAGCTGTATCTCCCCCTGCAGCGCTCGACGGAAGACGCTGTCGGCCGACGTGTAGTTACACAGTTCTTGATCGATATTACCGATGCCGTTGAGCGTGGTCACGCGGGACTCCAGTGCTTCACGGCTATCCTGATCACTATAGGTGTCGCACAGCTTCAAGGCCTTGTAGTGAAAGCCGTTAGCAACGCTCATGTCGCCCAATCGGCGGCAATCGGTTCCCAGGTTGTTGAGCGCAGCGATCATCTCGATGGTGTCGGCACACTCGCTGGCAAGGTCCATACCTCGCCTGTGCACAACCATCGCCTCGTCAAAGCGGGAATTGTTGCGCAGCACACGGCCGTAATAGCGGCAGGCGATCATCTCGCCCACCCTATCCTTGGCGTCATGGTAGTTGTTGAGCATGGCCGAGAGCGTGTCCAGGTCGGTAATCGGTTTCAGGATGCTGTCAACCTGCTGGTAATGATCATCATGACAATGAGGGGCTGTCGATTTGCCGCATGACCACAACAATGAGAGGACAACGGCGACAGCCATTGTCCTAACACATCCACTCCAAGTCACATTCAGTAAATTCAACATCAGTTGTATTCAATTCAAGTTTTAAAAGTGATCATCAGTTCATCAATTTGAGGATGAGAGGCTGTAAATCAGGAATGAGTGCCCCCCCTTCAAGCTAACGGCTCCCTACTCAATAATCTCTCCTCTCTACCCTCTCCTCTCTCCTCTGAGTCCACTTTTGAAAGTGGACTCTTTAAAGTGGACTCAATATTTAATGTTGCAAATATAACATTTTATTCCCATAACACACCAGCAAAATGCGAAAAAATGCTTAATCGCGGCCCATCATTCATTAAAGACAGTAATTTTATCGGCGAGGAGTGCGCCCGTGTCACGGAAAATGCCTAACTTTGCCATTTGTTATGACAAACCCGAAGAAAAGTATCTACCAGCGTGCCAGCGAATGGGGTGTACCATTCGGGCTGTACTTGGCATGCGCGGCCACGGCGTCGATTTTCGCCGACTGGTTCGCGCCGCTCAGCCTCATCTTCTTCATCCTGGTGATGGGCACACCACTGGTGGTCTATTATTTCCAGCGGCGCAAGTTCATCGAGGATGACGGCTTCTCGGAGTATTCAGCACTGTGGATGCTCGGCATACTGCTGTTCCTGCTGGGAACTGTGCTGGCCAGCTTCATCGTCTTCCTGATCCTGCAATACGGCAGGCCGGGATTCATCTACGACCAGGCACAGGCCGCCATCGAGGCCTACAACAAGATACCGCAGATGCGGGACAGCGACCTGGTCCACGTGCTCGAGCGCATGGTCAAGGAGAGGCTGCTGCCAACGCCCATCGAGATGGTATTCAACGTCTTCTGGTTCGTCACCTTTGCCGGCTCTGTGACCAGCGCCATCACCGCACTGGTCGCCCGGCGGTCACTCAGGCGGCCGCCACGGCAATGAGCAACCCGTGTGTGAGACATCAGTTAATAGTAAAACTATAGATAAAACAAGATATGGACATTTCTGTTGTAGTTCCGCTGTATAATGAGGCCGAGTCGCTGCCCGAACTCGCTGCCTGGATCGAGCGTGTCATGGATGAGAACGGCTTCTCCTACGAGGTGCTCTTCATCAACGACGGCAGCACCGATGACTCGTGGAGTGTCATCCAGGGCCTGCACGATGCCAATCCCAGGATGAAAGGCGTCTCCTTCCGCCGCAACTACGGCAAGTCACCCGCCTTGAACACGGGATTTGACCGCGCCCAGGGCAATGTCGTCATCACCATGGATGCCGACCTCCAGGACAGCCCCGACGAGATACCGGAACTCTACCGCATGATCACCCAGGAGGATTACGACCTGGTGAGCGGATGGAAGAAAAAACGCTATGACCCGCTCAGCAAGACCATACCGACCAAGCTCTTCAACGCCACGGCAAGGCGCGTGAGCGGAATCCACAACCTGCACGACTTCAACTGCGGGCTCAAGGCCTACCGCAAGGAGGTCATCAAGCACATCGAGGTCTATGGCGATATGCACCGTTATGTCCCCTATCTGGCCAAGATTGCCGGCTTCACACGCATCGGCGAGAAGGAAGTGAAGCACCGCGCCCGCAAGTATGGCACGACCAAGTTCGGCCTCGACCGCTTTGTCAACGGTTATCTGGACTTGTTGACGCTCTGGTTCCAGGCCAAGTTCGGTGTCAAGCCGATGCACTTCTTCGGCCTGCTGGGCAGCCTGATGTTCCTGCTGGGTTTCATTGCCGTCATCGTGGTCGGGGCGCTCAAGCTCTACAACATGTACAGCGGCAACAGCTACACGCTGGTCACCAATTCACCCTACTTCTACCTCTCGCTCACGCTCATGCTGCTCGGCACCCAGCTGTTCCTCACGGGATTTCTGGGGGAACTCATCATCCGCCACAGCAACGACCGCAACCACTATGAGATCGGCGACGAGATCACTGCCGACGACACGCCGGCCCTGCCCCAGCGCCAAGTGACTGGCATCGAGAATACTTTGCACCAAACCGTTACCGCCCAGCAATGAACCGCCTGCTGCACATAGCCGCACTCCTGTCGCTTGTTGCCATCATCTTGATGTCGTGCAGCGATGACGGCTGCACCGACAACGGCAGCAGCCTACCGCTGGCGGCTTTCTATGTCGGCTCGACACAGCAATCGGTCAACGGCTTGAAAATCAAAGGAATCGGAGCACCTGGCGACAGCCTGCTCGTCAACAGCAGCGCCGTCAAGGAGGCCTACCTGCCACTGCGGGCCAGTGTGACGAGCACCAGCTATGCCCTGTCACGCTTCCACATTAGCGGACAGGACACCACCATCGTGCGCGACACGCTCACCATCAGCTATGAGCCGGTCGCCTATTTCCACTCCGAGGAGTGCGGCGCAATGTTCAACTTCTACCTCAACAGCGTGATCAGCTCGACCCACGGCATCGATTCGGTGATTGTGCTCACGACCCTTGTCACTAACTCGCGCACCCCGTCGATGCGCATCTATTTCACCGACTTCCAGCAATGAGAGCCCGCATCCTTGCCATATTGACCATCATCGCCGTGTTCACGGCACTCACCGCTGGTGCACAGGAGCCCGACAAGCGGCACGTCACGCCCGTCAAGCCCGAGACCAACCGTGTGCAGCCGCCCCCCAAGGGCACCGACGAGAAGGTCATCCAGCAATACATCAGCGGCGACAGCACCGCTGCAGTCCAGGAGGCCCGCAAGGACTCACTGCGGCGCGTCTACAAGCGTTATCCGCTGCTGACCGACCTCACTGTCGGCATCAATGTGGCCGACCCGCTCTTCATGATCTTCGGCCAGTCCTATGCCAGCGCCGATGTCAATGCCACGCTCAACATGTGGAACCGCCTCCAGCCCACCATCGAGCTGGGACTGGGATGGGCCAACTCCACGCCTGACGACTTGTACTTCACCTACCGTGGCAAGCCCTCCCCCTATGTCAAGGTGGGTGCCAACTACAACTTCATGTTCAAGAACAGCCCCGACTATCAGGCGCTATTAGGCTTTAGGCTGGGTTACAGCACATTCCGCTACGACATTACCGACATCATGTACCACAACTCCTACTGGGACGAACTGATTTCCACCGACATCACCGGTGAGCGTTCTCACGCCTTGTGGGGCGAACTGGGAGTGGGACTCAAGGTCAAGCTGTGGAACCGTCTGTCGATGGGCTGGATGATACGCTACCACAACTTGTTCGACTACGGCAAGAGTGAACATTCCAAGCCCTGGTTCATACCTGGTTACGGACCACGCAACAGTTCCTTGGGATTCTCGCTGGGTCTCTACTACACCCTGCCCATGCACCGCACCGCATCAGCCACAACCGCAACACAGCAATGAAAATCAAGATCAACAACATCAAGCGGCCCGGCTCGCAGCGCATCGACAAGCCACGACCTGCCGCTCCTCCCGGATGGTACAAGAGGCTGCGCCGATTGGCGGGCAAAGCGGGGCTTCAGCGCCCTCGATGAGTGACCGGCTCGGGTAACTATTCAGCCAAAACGTCTGATCACAAAATCACGCTAAGCCGCTAAGTCGCTAAGTTTTTAATATTAAGGATTTTATCATTTATCATCTACAAGTATTCGGGAATTACATATCAGTGTCAAGACATCAATGAATGCCTGGAGAATATAATGTAAGCACCTTATAAATTATATCTTAGCGGCTTGGCGGCTTAGCGTGAGATTGAGTCGCTGAATAGTGACCGGCTCGGGACCGCCTGTTAATAGTTTTTTGTCCGATTTTTAAAAAAAATTTTGTCAGTTCAAAAAAAGTTAGTAATATTGTACTCTGAAAAGCGGGGAAAAAAGCCCTTTTGGCGCTCATTTTCCTGATTTTCAACATATTATCGACATCATTACTGTGATCCCAACTTGCTGAAGCCGGGGACTGGTTTTGATTGGAGAACACTGAGTAGAGAATACAAATATTAAATTAACATTATTAATAACAATTTTAACTCATTTAATTATGAAGATTAAAAATTTACTTCTTTTTGCTGCTGCTGCATCGCTGAGCGTTTCGGCTTTTGCCGATGACAAGGCTACCGGTGAGTATGCATTCCTCGCTGACGGCGTGACCCCCGCTACCATCGGTCAGTCCACGCCGGATCACATCTTCGTCCGTGGCGACTACAATGACGCAGGCGAAGTTCGCACCTATGACAACGTGATCAGCTTCCGTCAGGGCACTCCCCAAATCGTTTGGTTCTGGCTGGACGATGATGCCATCTATCAGAACGAGAAGGTGCAGGCTCTGCCCCCCATCGCAGTGAATGCCGCTGGTACCGAGTTCTACAAGGAGGTTACCTACAACTCAGCACAGTGCGACATCTATCTGCCCATGCAGATGCGTCTCATCGCTGTTGAGAACGAGGATGGTGACGAGGTTGTTTACGAGCAGGGTGATCGTCTGCCCAACAGCGCCAACGTGAAGTACGGTGAGAAGGAAACTAAGGTTATCGACGGTATCACCTATCGCGTTTATACCCTGATCATCTCCAACAACGACGGTTACGGCTGCCACTTCTCTGGCAAGAACGTGAAGTCTTACAGGGACAATGGCGCCCTCAAGAAGGACGACGCTCCTCTGGTAGCTCTCTTCATGCAGAACGACGAGCAGAGCGAGGTTAAGGGTCACCTCGATGACATGATCATCGCCAACCAGGAGTTTGGTATGCGTGAGCCCTTCACCGTTGAGCCCAAGTGGGAGCCCAACGACTACCGCTTCATCTATGGTGAGGGTGGTAACAACGAGAGCCAGCGCTTCCAGTACTACACCCGCGTAGCTCTCTACGATGCTACCGCAATTGTTGAGAACCTGGCCGAGAAGACCGTCAGCAACGTGAAGTACTTCAATGTTGCCGGTATGCAGAGCAATGTTCCCTTCGACGGTGTGAACATCAAGGTCACCACCTACAACGATGGTACCACCACCACCTGCAAGGTGATCAAGTAATACACAACACTTGATAATCAGCAAAACCGCGAGCCACACCGGCCCGCGGTTTTTTTATTTACCCCTCCACCCCATACACCCATACACCCATACACCCATACACCCCATACACCCCATACACCCCATACACCCCATACACCAACCCCTACGGGTTTGAACGAACAAACGTCCCCACGTCTTGCGCCATCGACGGACTGGGCGACTGCTTGCCACCGCCAATCTGTTTCTCCTCCATCACCAGCAGGCCGATGGCACGCGTCATCAAGATGTCATCGTGCTTGCCATCGCGTGCGCCATATCGTCCGTTGCGCTCCTCAAAGTCACGCATCTCGTTCACCGCCTCGCGGTCGCGCTCGATATAGGAGCCACAGCGCGTGGCACGTATCAACGCCGTTATCGCTTCCCGCTTGGTCTTCACATTGGTGTGGAAACCCAGTTTCCCTTTTCCGCGCTGATAGACGTTGGAGTAGATGCTGTAAACCGACTTGAGGATGTAATCGCTCTCGCCGGCACGCGCCGCCTCGTTGGTCAGCGTGTTGCTCTCGACCACCAGCAACGCGTGGTTGTAGTGGAGAGCCAACTGCATCGCCTTCCATGCCAGTTCATCATGATCGATGTGTCCGCGCCACTGCGCCACGATGGCTGCTGGGCTCGACAGTTGAGCGATGCGCCACACGGCAATCACCGAGTAGTCGCTCTTTGACGACCTGCCGCCCACATCGACGACCACAAGGTAGCGCGTGCGGACCGGGCCGCCCTGCTGTGGCAGCTCCCACACGCGCAGCAGACCGTTACTGGCACGCACCAGACGCACATTCTTGCGCGCCTCCAGTCCCGCGGTGCCATCGGCCTGGATATCACCCACCAGCACTGGCGCGAGCCGGCACCCCTCCTCCAGGTCATCGAGATGCTCACTCGCAAACGGGTTGCTGCCCGATGCCACAAACGCCTCGGTCGCCGTCGTCGGGTACTCGGCCATCATCATCGAGTGCTCACGGTATTCCCTGCGCTTGTGGTGATACCAGTTGATCTGCGACAGCGTGCAGCCGTCGCGCCACAGCTTGCGTTCATAATCGTCCATCTCTTGCCACAGCGCCGCCGCATCGTCAACAGGCATGGTGTAGATGGCGATCTCATGCCACGGCACGAACACCGGGACCTTGTCACTGCGGCCCATCTCGGCACGCAGCCACTCGTCATGAAAATAACTGCCCACACCATCGGCTGTCGACTCCAGCACGATGACGGATTCGGGCTTGATTATCACGCTGCCGCACACGCTGCGCGCCACATCGTCGGGAGAGTGCATCGTGCTCTCCTGCCAGTAGGCCACCTCGCTCAAGTGGGCCATCGAGATGTCATAGCCACGGGAGGCATCCTCATTGCGGGCAGTGCACGTCAGCACCAGGCATTCCCGGCCCTCCAGCTGCTGCACATTGGGCTGCCCCTCCAGCTTGGTGAAGCGCAGACGGGCCTGCTCTTCGTTGAGCAGTTCACGCGGATAATGCTGCAACAGCATGTTATACATCCGCTTGATGTTCCGGCTCGACATCAGGTTGTGGCTGCAGATCAGGCTGTTCCACCCCAGGTGCCGCACCAGCTGCATCCAGGCCATGTACATCTGTACCAGTGTTGAGCCACCCCACTGGCGGGCCTTGAGGATGATGGCCCTTATCGGCAGGCCAGCCTGCCGCTGCTCCTCCAGCACGGCGACGAGCCGTCGCTGAGGCCTGTTCAGCACCAGCGGCACAATGCGCCCGCTCCACTTGTCACGGATGGTCACACACCTCGCACACCAGAACTCAAAGTCCTCACTGATGCGCAGCCGCTCCTGCTCCACCAGCCCCAGCGAGGCATAGTCAGGGTGACTTTCCACTACTGCCCGCGGTACCCGGCATCCAGCCACCTCCACCCTGTCACCCCAACAGCCGATTCCCTTCAGCGGCTCATAGCTGTCCCCATCCAGCACAGCCTGCCGCCGCTGGTCCTCGGCCAGCACAGCCTCTATATTATTATATTCTTTATTATTATATAATGTGTCCTTCATACATTTACAATGAACAATGAACAATGAATAGTAAATAGTAAAAAGTAAATAGTAAAAAGTGAATAGTGAACAGTTCTCAGCCGTCAGTTGGCGGATGCCAATTCCTAATTCCTAATTCCTAATTCCTAATTCCTAATTCCCAATTCCTAACTCCTAACTCCTAACTCCTAACTTACTCCTAACTCCCCATCAATCACCAACGTCCCGCTACGGGCCGTCCCCGTCAGCTCCAGGCGCAACGTCCTTGCCTGCACGGCTAGTGTGGGGGCCGCCAATGGCTGACTGATCGGTCCCGTGACCGTCAACACGCTCACGTCCTGATCCTGCGACATGATGCCGCGTTGCCCAGTCACCTTGAGCAGCAGGTCGGCCTCGTCGCTCAGCACATGCCACACCACGCGGTGGACGGCATGCCCCATCAGCACATGCAGTGGCACGGGATGGCTTTTCCACTCCACAGGCAGCATACCATCTGACTCAAGTTCCAGATTCAAGACCGTCCCCGTTGCAGTCACCGCCACGGCATGACGGGCATCGCTATAGAGCTGCACGGGCTCGACGCTGCGCCACGCCATCCTGCCACTAGACATCCTCACCAGGGCACGCCCCCCTCCTGCAGGAAGCATCCACAGCTCGTGATAAGCATCACACCAGGCCAGTTCACGGCAATCCGCGTCTCGCACCATCACCTCCAGCCGAGCGCCGCTCAGGCGGCACAAGTGGCCGTGCCGCGACATCAGCCACACGTCTCCGCCTCCCTCGACAGGCGCGACAGCAGCGTCTATCACGGTTCGGTCAACAAGCCTCGCCTCGCCCAGACTGCCCATCGCGCTCTGCGGGATGGCATAGATGCCGTCATCACCGAACACATACACCGGATAGCGTCCAACCCCCCCGAATACAACGGTCGGGTCACCACCGACAGGGCAAGCGGCACCGTGCCCTGCATGCTGCAACGGTGCGCCTCGACCAAGGCATTCCCTGGCTGGCTGACAAGAACTTCGCCCGCACGGGTACAGCAATACAGCCGCCCTCCTGCCGAGGTGACGCACATCACGTCCCGCACACGCCCCATGCCGCCCACGGCATCGCACTGGGCTCCCGTCATCGACAATCCATCGCCGGCAGCGGCAAAGTCGGCACCACCGAGCGTGGACTTCGCTTCGGCTCGGGCGATGAGATGCCAGGGCGACGTGGCCAGCTGACGCGTGATGGCATCGGCACTGCGGCGCGACAAGCCCATTTCCAGCACATATTCACGGGGAGACTGGGTGCGCGTCAGGTAGCGGTAATCCAGCTGGCGGCTGGCGTTGAGCAATTGAGCCTCATCGGTGGCCAGCAGGTCGATACTAGCCACGAGCGGCAACCATGCCGCGGCGATGCCGTGCGTCACATCGACCTGCACGCGGTAATGGGTCATCGTCAACGCCGTGGACTCGGTGCCCGTGAAGCCGCTGTCAGTGCTCACCACCGTGGCAGCGATACGGTCAGCATTAGCCAGCGTCGGATCGCCCAATCGCACAGGCTCACTCATCCACAGGTAACTGCCATCCTTGAGCCGCACGGCCCAGCGCACCAGCACCGGCGCGCTGTACAGCCCCTCGGCGACGGCATCGGCATGGAGGCTGTTCCAGGCCGACCTCAACATGGCCGACAGGGCTGTGCAATCGGCATCGGCCAGCGGGGCACGCCACTGGGCATAAGGCGAAACAAAAGGGTATGCGTCGATAGTGGCACGGCTTGTTGACAGGCTGGCTGTCAACGTCAGCTGGGGGATGGCATCGGCAGGATCCATCACGGTCCACGCGCCGTCCACGACAGACAGATAGGTAAACCCGTCCTCACAGGCGATGACAACAAGGCCACCGATTGCCTGGGCTCCCACTATATCGCTGGCGACGGTCGTGATGGCTCGGCCGTCAACCTTCACTGTTCGCGACATGCAGGTCACACGATGGCCGTCAACCATCAACAGCAGCCGCTCTCCCGGGGCGATTGATCCCGCAGGCACGGGGTCTCCCACAACTTGTAACGACTGTTCACGCTCCCGCAGGTTCAACGCTAGTGCTGCGGTGCCACTGGGTGCCGCTTCGCCATTGGCCAGCGGTACCATGCCCCGGGCAACGACCCGGATTTCTCTCATGGTTGGATGTTTCTTCTTCATGGTATCGATCATTGATGAATCCGCGAGGGCAACATCGCCCCCACGCTATCATTCGGCAAAGGTACAGCGACATCACCCCCTCCCACCAGCACAAAAAGCAAGAACGGCATCCGCCCAAACGAATGCGGATGCCATTCCTAATTCCTAATTTCTAATTCCTAATTCCTAATTTCTAATTTCTAATTCCTAATTAATTCTGCCAAGCGCCGCCCAACAGATAGTCGATCAGCGTCGTCACGTCATCGATGCTGACGATGCCCGTCAAGTCACAATCGGCGTTAGTCAGGTTAACGTTTGCTCCATTTCCGCTCAGCAGATAGTCGATCAGCGCCGTCACGTCGTCGATGCTCACAACACCGTTATCATCAACGTCACCACGCAACCCGGCACTGCTACCAGGCACTACAAACTGGTGCCCATCGGTGAAGTACAGGCGGTTGTCGTTCCAGCCAGCCCATGTCGTTGCATTGTCGGTCGGGATGGTCTGGCCCCAAGTGATGGCACTGGGAGTCACTTGACCCTCATTGCCCAGCGTGCCGCCGGCATTGCTGTTAAACCACACGCCATCGCCATCGGGTGACATCTCATCGTCGATGTCGCGCACCATCTGGCCAGGATAGGCCACGGTGCCGTCCTCATGCAGTACCATATAGGCCTCCGGAGCACCGTAGCCGTACAGGTTGATCACATACACCTTGTCGCCGTCCTGACGCAGGCACACGTCAACCACACAGTGCTCACCGTCGCTCTCGCGGGTGAACTCGTGCTTGCCGTTGGGTACCATCAGCCAGGTGTCGCGATACAGCGGCGTGGTCGTGTGGGTCTCGTCGGTGAACTGGTCACGCACCTCGCCCTTGACACGGACGGTCGTCGTCTTCACCGTCTCGACATAGATGGCAAAGCCGCCGGCGATATGAATCGAGCCATCGGCCTGCAACTCGCCCTTGACATCGGCCAGGTTTCCGCTATTGGTCACCCAGTCCTCGTTCACATAGTAGTAGTAGATCGTGCTGTCAACAGTCGTGGTCGTGTAGCCGGTCGTCGTGCTGCGGGTGCCGGTCATCGTGGCAAACGGCTCGTCACACGTCAGCCTCACAGTCCCGGATGCCTGATCGACGTGCAACGGCATGTCCAGCGACAGCGGCGTGAAACCGCCCTGCACCGTCACCAGGTCTCCCTGACCAGCATTGAGCGTTACTGTCCATCCTCCTTGATAGTACTCATCTGCCTGAGCGACACTTACCGCGCCTGTGGCCGACTCAGTCCAGTCATAGGCATGAAGCAGGCAGATGCGGTTGCCTGTCACGTTGGCATTATTCAGTTGGGGCACACCTGCCATCGCGGTCAAGCATGCACATACACATGAGAGTGCTACAATCTTCTTCATATTACGTTCTTATATATCTTAATGAATTAGCATTCAGTAATATCAATACCAGCCTGATTGCCAATAATTTACACTAATCAACCCACCCCAAGCATCTTGCCTGGAGCCAGCGGCTGGTGTTCCAACGGACAAAGTTATAAAATTTACCGCATTCCCACGACATATTTCATCCAAAAAATTACAGGGTCCTGCTTGGCAGGACCCTGTATTACTGTTATCAAGGTGATACAATCACCTCAGCTGGTTGCTAATCTGCTGATTAGTCTTTCCACACGTTGCTCAACAGATAGTCGATCAGGGCGGTAACGTCGTCGATGGTGATTGAACCATCCAGGTTGCAGTCAGCACCCTCACCCAGTGAGTCAAGGTCACCACTCAGCAGACCGTCGATCAGAGCGGTAACGTCGTCGATAGTCACCTGACCGTCAGCGTTAGCATCGCCACGAACAAAGTCGGGACCGGGGATGACGAACTCGTTGCCATTGGTGAAGGACAGGATATTGTGCAGGAACGGATACATCAAGCTACCCTCTTCGGTCATCATAACGGTCGATGCCCAAGTGATAGCCTCAGGAGTTACCTCACCGGTAGTACCCATACCAAGATAGCCGTCCACAGAACCGTCGGCGTCAAAGATGAAGCCATTGTTCTCGTCCAGCTCGAACAGACCATTTACGAAGTACTCACCGTCCTCACTGTTATATACATACTGGGCAGGGAAGTTCATCGTTCCGTCTTCATGGATGTACATCACATTGCCGGGATAGCCGAAGCCCCACAGGTTGAATACACCAATGGTCGTGTCATTGGGCTGCATCAAGAATACATCAGCATTCAACGTACGCTCAGTCGTACCGGAGCCAATGTAACCAAACTGATGATTACCATTGGGAACGACGAACTGGGTGCCTACATAAATCTCGGTGAAGAAGGTCGTGTCAGTTGATTGCAGTGTCCACTGGCCGCCGAAGCCTTGCTTCTTATAGGTGAGCAGAGCACGATAACCCTCAAACACATAGGGGAGCGAGTCATTAAACTCAATGGTGCCGTCAGGATAAATCGAACCATAGGTCGAACCAATGTTCTGGGTCTGGCCGGTGTACCAGTTCCAGTCTACCAGATAGCTGAAGTCAACAGTGTCCACCCTTGTGTTACTGGTAGTTTTACCAGTAATGGTGTCGTCATCAAGCAGACCGATGGCAGGCAACTCAACAGTACCAGCCTCGTAATCAATGTCAAGGGGCAAGTAGTATGTATAGCCCGTCATCTGGCTGAAGTACATGCCTGCCACAAAGAGTTGATCACCTTGCAGGTCATTCCTGAAAAGACAGCCAATACCTCCACGATAGTGGTATGCATCTTCTGTAACATTACCATCGGCATCAAAGGTGTACACATAGCGGAAGTCCAAGTAGTTAGTGGCAACTACATCAGCATCGCTCAAGCGGCGCGGTGCCTTGCGGGCCAAGCGGTTGTCGCTGAACTTCACATTATTGTCTTTCATGAACTGACGGGGAGTTACCATGTCCTGTGAATGTGCCATCACGGGGGCGGTAAACTGAGCAGTCAGTGTGTTGGCTTTCATCACCTTCTGGCCCTTATTGGCCTGCTGGAGGTCAGCCTTGTTCACATGGGGCGCGGCCACTGCGGTCAGGCCGGCGCATACAAACATAAGTGCTAAAAATTTTTTCATAAATCAAATAGATTTAGATTGTTAATAATTATATGTGAATTAAAAAAAAGTTTCTTTATTTTATCGCATCCTTCTAAAAAAACCGGCCACGATTCGGTTGTCACAACCAGCTAAGAATGATGCCACAAATTTAATCACTTAATTTGAATTCCACAACAATTTTCCAAAAAAAACTCGTTTTTCTATACATTTTTACATCAATCGGCAATTTCCTGGCCTCATGTTACACTTCAACAAAAATTCCACTGAAAACTGAAAGATGAAAACTGTAAACTGAAAACTTAAAACCTA
>JAFTEU010000080.1 GCA_017453505.1 Muribaculaceae bacterium | reverse complement strand
GAGATGCCTATTCCCCAGGCCACACTGACCTTCGGCCAGTGCGCCCTGGGGTTGGTGCAAGTCAAGGCCTGCTGGCCTTGTGCAGGTCATTCGACCTGCCCGCCTGTAAATCAAGCCTCTTCATGCCATGTCGCCATGATAGTATTGATAACGAGGTGCTTATGCATTCTTAGCGAACTTTCCCCGGACACTAATAGTATTAAATTGATAATTTACAGCTTCGCGTCTTTGCGACTTCGCGTGGGGCATTATTCGCTGAATCGATACATTTCTCGGCATCTGATAATCACGCAATTCCAGTGCCGCCAAGCAAGCGGGGCGGCCCTCTCAGTGAGTGCCGCCCCGCCATGATTACAGTTTATTCTGATTTAACGACCAGTGGTCGATTCGCGCATCTCAATTGCTTGAATGTGTTCAGCGGCAGGATTGTTAAACGAGGCCGTTCCACCGCCCAGCAGCATGTCAATCAAGGTTGTTACATCATCGATGTTGATCTTGCCATTATCATCGACATCGGCACAGATGGTGCAAACACCAGTATCTGAACCAAGCAGATAGTCAATCAGAGCGGTGACATCATCAATATTGACCTTACCGTCGTGATCAACGTCACCCGGTTCAAATCCATGACCATTCTCAAACAGGGTCACCTCCTCAATGTTGCTCCACTCGCTCTCGGTGCCATCCAGATAGATAGCCTTCACCTTATATAAGAAGGTGCCCTCGGCAGTCAAGTTCTCAACGGTGTAGAACCTGTCGGTGATTCCAGTGATGAGGCGATAGGTCTCATCGCCGGTCTCGTTGGCCTTGAGTGCAACCGTGCTTGCATCACCAGAATATACCTCCATCAAGGCGATATCAGGTGAGTACTGGGCATCGGGGGTAGTGATGGTGATCTTGTCACCTGAGCTTGCGGTCACAACCCATGCATAGGTCGTGTTCTTGTTGAAGTAGTGATTAACACTGGCCGTCTGCGGGGTTTCCACTGCCAGATTGCCAACGGCATCGTTGGTGTTGGCCGTGGTAATCTTCATCGTGAAGGTAGCGTTCTCATAACCTGCAGGAATCGTGTAGGTAATGTTACCGTAGGAACCATCATTGTTATAGTTGTTCCTGAAGTAGATGATAGAGTTAAGTCCACCGCGCACGTTGGTTCCGTCCCAAGGTGCAGGCAACGTGATATTGTAATAGCCGGTGCTGCTACCGGTGAAGTCTGTTCCGGCTATTGAGCTGAGCAATTCAACCTCAGGCACGACAGGCTTGGTGCCAACCTCAAGGGTGTAGCTGGCCACATTCTCGGCAGGAGTCTGGTCGGTCCAGTCGGCACGGAACTTGGTCAGGTTGATGTAGGCCTCATCGGCAGGCAGCATCACGGGTGCATACTTCACGAGGTCGGCCTGACCATTCAAGGCGACGGTAACAGGCTGGCAGTTGGTACTGGTGATGGTCACTGTACCCGAGTGCATGCCAAATGCGGTCGGTGTATAGGTCACGTTGACATAAGCGTTATTAGCCGCACCAGGGATAATCGAGGTCTTGTCAATGGTGAAGCCCTCGCCCTCGACAGCCAGCTGCACATCGCCCTCAAGGTTTGCTGCATTAAGGACAAACGACTTGGTCACAGGCGTGCCCACAGTAGTCTGGAAGTCAAGAGAAGTGGGATTGGCGGTAATAGTCGGTACGGTGGTTGCGATACCGTTAAGCGATACGTTAACGGTCTGCGCGCCAGTGCTCGTCACGGTAACAATGCCGGTGCTGGAACCGCCAGTGGTCGGGTTGTAGGTTACAGTGACGGTCGCGCCATTAGTGGCGGCATTACGTGTGATGCTGGTCTTGTCAATCGAGAAGCCAGTACCGGTCACACCCAGATATACGGTGCCCGTCAGATCGGTACCTGTGACTGTGAAGGTCTTGGTCACCGGAGTGCCAACAACGGTATTGAAGCTCAGCGTAGTGGGATTAGCAACAATCGTCGGGGTGCCGACGGCGGTACCATTCAAGGCAACGGTGACAGTCTCGGCACCAGTGCTGGTAAGCGTGACAGTACCCGTGTGAGTGCCCACGTCGCTCGGGTTATAGGTCACGGTAACCGTGGCTCCACTGCCGGCAGCAGTCCTGGTGATATTGGTCTTGTCAATTGAGAAGCCTGTGCCACTGCAGGAAAGATACACACCTCCAGTCAGATTGGTTCCCGTCACAGTGAAGGTTTGGGTCACAGGGGTACCCACCGTGGTGCTGAGACTCAACGACGTGGGGTTGGCCGTAATCTTGGGCGTTGTCGTCGCAGTACCCGACACGCTGACGGTCTTGCTCTCGGCAGCACTGCTCGAGACAGTGATGGTGCCCGTCTGGGTGCCAGCCGAGGTAGGCTTGTAGGTCACGGTGATGGTGGCACCTGCCTGAGCCTGGGCGGCAGTCAGTGTGGTAGGCGATACGGCAAAGGTGCCGCTGTTCGACGAGATGGACACGTCGCCACGCAGGTCGGTAGCACTCACGGTGAAGGTCTTGGTGTAGGTCTCACCAGTGGAGCAGCCGGTAAAGGACAATGATGTGGGGTTAACGGTCAGCACTGGAGTAGTTGTCGATCCACTTGGCGGCTGGATACCGATAACGGCTTGTTGACCAGAATTGAAGGTGTAGCCGCTATAGGAGAATGAGTTCATTGAGTACCAGCTGTTACCATCGCCACTCCAACCGAAGTTCACGTGATACTTGTTAGAGCTGCTATCGTAGCCATCGACGTTAAAGGCATGACCTCCACCACTGGTGCTCACGGCCATGAACACGATGGGGCGGCCAGCGGCCATCTCGGCCTGGATCAAGCTGGCCCAACTGGACTCGCTGTAAGATGACTTCTGCACAACGCGGCAAGTGCTGGCATCATAACCAAACGTGGTGAACATATCCACGATATTCTGAGTATCGGTAGTATAGATACCGCTACCACCTGCACTTTCTGTACCATACATCATCTGCTCGCCCTGACCCACATAGCGCATCAGCGTGGCGACAGCATTGCCTTGAGCTGTCGTGTAACTGCCACTATAGCTGTCCTTCATGTTGGCCCAGTCAAAGGTCGTGGCATCCAGCGAGGGATAGGTGAACGTGTAACTGCTATAATATGATAATTCAAGGGTGCCAGTGTAGGATGGCATCGCAGCAACCTGGGTCGTCGGATATTTCCAGTAGTACATCACCATCGAGGCCGATGTTGCGGGGCATCCTGTCAAGCACTGGTAGGTAGTGCCGTTACGTGTGAATTTACACAGGTTCCAGTAGGGGGCCTCCTGATCCCACAGAGCCGTCATCAGGTAGGATGAGGCCCGCAACGAGGGGGTCTCATTGGACTTGATGACGGGATCGACCTGCAGTCCCGGATGCTCCTGCAGATAGGTAATCTGCTCCTTGTATTGGCCCAGAACGTCCTGAAGGCCCGGGGCCAGATTGTTGATGTCTTTCAAGGGACGATCTCCCACCATCAGGATTTCCTCGGCACGGTCATCACCTGCCACAACAAGAAAAGTGGTAGATGTGTTGAAAATGTAATAGACGGGCTGATTGATCTTAGCATTACCCATCTCGGCCTTGAGCAGCACGGGATTCAGAGCTGCCGGAGCCATTAACTGACCTGCATAGAAGTTATCTGTCAAGTAACTTTTAGCCTTTCTTGCGGCTGTGGCCTGATCCACAGGTGCAGCCGACAGCGACATAGCCGCAATAGCGGCTGTCATAAACAAGAGAAATTTTTTCATAAAACGTAAAGTATTTAAAATTAAAATATGTAAACGAATGCGCAAATTTAATACAAGAAAATTACATAATTAAATTTTATCGAAATAATTTATTAGAAAAATGCTGTTTTTTATTTCATACACTCACTTTCGGTAAGATTCACCAGTCCGACGATTCCCATCGTCTGTCATGTTAATCATTCAAGCGGGGCGACCCTCGATGTGAGTGTCGCCCCGCTGTGGGTCAGTGTTCACCTTGACGATGAATCAGTCAAGGGAACCTCGAGTGGCATCAGAGTACAACAACACGGTTCTCTCTTGCCATCATTTTCAAGGCTGCGGTGTCGCCTGCGAGCAATTTGTCAATTAGAGTGGTAACATCATCGATGTTGACATTGCCGCTACCATCCACGTCGGCACAGATGGTGCATGCATTGTTGTTACTTCCCAGCAGATAGTCGATCAGAGCAGTGACATCATCGATATTAACCTTGCCGTCGTGATCAACATCGCCCGGCTCATAGCCGTGGCCGTTCTCGAACAAGGTAACTTCCTCAACATTGCTCCAGCGGCTCTCGGTGCCATCGGCATAGATGGCCTTAACCCTGTACAGGAAGGTGCCACCAGCGGTCAAGTCGTTAACCGTGTAGAACTTGTCAGGAGTGATGCCCTCGATCAGACGATAATCGGCACCGCCAGTCTCCTGAACCAACAACAGAGTATTGGCTGCGTTGACATCACCGGCATAGATGGTCACACCCGACATGCAGTACAGGCCACTCACGCCCGTGAAGGTCACCTTGTCACTAGCGGCACAATCAAGTACCACGGTATAGGTCGTGAAGCTCTCGCCACTGACCGTCACATTCTGCGAGCCTGCGCTGGTAGCGACATTCACAGTAGCAGTTTCACCATAGTTGGTGCTGAAGATGCTGGCATTAAATACCACGGTCACCTTGTCATAGCCAGTGAAGTCATAAGTCTTGCTGGCAACGGTGAAGACATATGATGATGAGCTCTGGGTCAACTGACCGGAGATAATAGCGCCATCGTCGATAAACAAGCCAGTGGTTGCAGTCCAGCCAGCGGGCAGGAAGTTGCTGGCGTTGCTCACCTGGTTGGAATATTGGTTAGAGCTGTTCAACTGAGCGGTCAGGTTGCTGAAGTCAGCGTTCTCCATCTCAACATAGGCGGGAACCTCGGGCTCCTCGGGCTTGGCGTTCACCTCAAGGGTGTAGCTGGCTACCTCCGACTCGGGAGCCTCATCGGTCCATTCGGCACGGAAGCTGGTCAAGGTGATGTAACTCTCATCGGCGGCAAGCATCACGGGAGTAGGATAGATACTCTCAAGGAGGGTAACCTGCTCGGTGTTGCTGGTGCCGATAGCGCCATTGGTATAATTAGCCACAACATAGAAGTTGAATGTCTCACCCTGTGCGAGACCGGTAACGGTATAGCTCTTGTCCTTGATACCGGTAATGACGCGATAAGTGTCATCGCCAGTCTCTTGGGCCTTGAGCTGACGGGTGGTGAGGTCTCCGGCATATACCTTCATGTACCTCATGTCGGGCATACCGCTTGCGGTCAGCTTCACATAGTCGCTGCTGGCGCAATCCACAACGATGGTGTACCAGGTAAACGAGCTGTTATTGGTCACCGAGACGGTTTTGCTGTCAACGCTGGTAGCCACGGTGAGAGTGTTATTGCTATTGTAGGGTTCAGCATAGATCATCACGGTCATCTTGTCATAGCCGGTGAGGTCATAGGTCTTGCTCTGAACATAGCCATTGGCTTGTGCGCTCAGGTAGCAAGCGCTATTGTTACTATAGTAAGTCAGACCCGATGCTGTCCAGCCGTTGGGCACGTTGTTGTTTGCAGTCCAGTCGGTAGTGTCGAGCAGGGCTACTTCGGGACGGATGGGCTTGGTGGAAACATACAGGGTATAGCTCTCCACATTCTCGGCAGGAGTGGCATCGGTCCAGGTTGCGGTAAACGAGGTGTTGGTGATGTTGCTGGCCTCAAGCATCACAGGAGTGTAAGTCTCCAGCGGTGCAGCATCGGCGGTACCGTTGAGCTTGACGGTAACGGTCTCTGCATCGGTGCTGGTCAGCGTGACGGTAGCCTCATGCGAGCCCACTTGACTGGGATCATAGGTGACAGTGACAGTCACGCCATTCTCAGCCTGAGAGGCACTGATGCTGGTAGTGCTCAGCGAGAAGGCGTTATCGCCGCTAACGCTCAAGGCCACGTTGCTAGTGAGGTTGGCACCGGTAACGGTAAAGGTGGCGGTGGCAGGAGTACCCACAGTGGTGCTCATCGTGAGCGTGGAGGGATTAGCCGTGATTCTGGGATTGGTGAGAGCTCCTGCGGGGGGCTCAATACCGATGATCATGGCCTCGCCATAGTTGAAGACGTAGGAACCTGACTGACCGGTAGCACCGGTCGAGGTGGTGAAGTTGTGCAGTGTGCAATAGCCGTTGCTGTCACCGCTCCAGCCCCAGTTCACATAGTACTGGCCACTGGCATTTACACCAAACACGTTGAAAGCGTGACCAGCAGGCTGATAGCTGCTGCAGTCATAGGCCAGATACTCGATAGGACGGCCATTCTGCAGCTCGTTCAGCATCCATTCGTTCCACTGTGCATCAGTGTATTTTTGTGCACTGTTGCTATAGCCCCAGCCCGAGCTAACAAGCTCGGTCAAGGTGAGCAGTTGGGCATCGGTGTAACCCATGTTGTGGGCACCTTCCAGAATCTCGGGGTCGTTGGCACCACTGGCACTGGTGCCGTACATGTAGTCAGGCATCAACTGACCGGCATAGCGCATCAGCCATGCAACGGCATCGGCCTGAGCCGTATTGTAGCTGCTGTTGGTGGGACCGGTGTACTCGTCAATAATGTTATCCCAATCGGCCTGGCGCTCGGGCAGGGCTGCTGCCGAGACACCGCCCGAACTCGAGCCATTGATGGCTGCGGCTGCAGGGAAGGTCTCAGGCCATTTCCACTTGTAGTAGTTCATGGACATGGAGGTGGCAGGGCAGCCGGTCAAGCAGCGCCTGCTACCACTGGTGGGGCACTGATTATAATAAGGTGCGCTCTGGTCCCAGTTGGCGGTCACCAGCGGCGCAACGGGCGTGGTGGCAAACTTGGGGAGCTTAACTGGCACCATGGTACCTGCCTTGAGGCCGTCAATCTGATACTTATACTTGTTCAGTAACCACTGCATGGCGGGGGGAACATTGTCCATGTCGAGAGCGCCCTCCTCACCGTACATCAGGATTTGCGGTGCCAGGTCATCACCAGCGACCACAACATAGGATGCTGCTGAATTGAAAATGTAGTAGTCCACTGACGTGGGCTTGGCTACCGATTTCTCAGCCTTAACGAGCTGGAGGTTGGATGCGGCCGAGGCTTTAAGACGACCAGCCCTTACTTGCTTTGTAATAAACGCGTTGGCCGCGGCTTGTGCCTGAGAGACAGACACATCGGCAGCCGACATTTGTAGCGTCGACAGAGCGACTGCTAAGAGGAATAGGATTTTTTTCATGTCTATAAAATGATTATTTAAATAAAGTAGTATAAATGCCAATTAACTTATGCGACTGCAAATATACAAAATCTAGAAGTAATAATCCAAATTATTCTTTGAATTTATCATTAAACGAATCCGATTCCCTTCTAATTATAAAGCAATTTAACATCCCTTTATCACGTTTCGTTTAAAAATAAATCCAATTCACAGAACAAGTTAGCCACATTATAAAATTTAGTTAATTACTACTCGGCAATCCGCAGTTTTGAGTAAATTTGCGGCCACAGACACAACCTGAGAATGAACAGAGCGAAGCATATCAACCGCAATCAAGAGGAAAAACGATGCACCATCGTGGGAATGACAAGCGACATCGGCCTGTCAGCTTTAAAGATTTTCACGGGCATATTGGGGCACTCGAGCGCCATCCTCGCCGACGGTATCCACTCCATCAGCGACACCGTGACCGATGTGCTGGTCTATGCCATGGTACGCCTCTCTGGCAAGGGGGTGGATGAACGATACCGCTATGGCAGGGGGAAATATGAGACTCTGGCCGCTTTCCTCATCAGCATTATCCTGGTAGTGGTCGCCCTGGGGCTATTGAGCGAGGGGCTGCAAGATGTCTGGAGCGCAATTCAAGGCAACACGCTCGAGAAGCCGCACATCATTGCGCTCATCGTGGGAATTGTCGCCGTCTGTGTCAAGGAGGGGCTGTACCACTACACCCGCCTCTTGGGCAACAAGACAGGAAGTAAAGCCTTGAAAGCCTATGCCTGGCATCATCGCGCCGATGCTCTTTCGACCGCGGCTACACTGCTTGGTGTTGCCGGTGCGGTCTTCTTGGGCGAGAAGTGGTGTGTGCTTGACCCGCTGGCGGCTATCGCCGTGAGCGTGCTCATTCTCGTGCTCGCTTATCGCATGGGGAGACCAGCTGTCGAGGAGCTGCTTGAGGTCTCTCTGCCTCGAGACGAGCAGGACAAGATTTCCGCTATTGTGACTGGAGTGCCTGGAGTGATGGCCTTTCACAACCTGCGCACCCGCCGCAACGGCAGCCTGCGGGTCGTTGACATCCACATCAAGGTGGACGGCAACATGAGTGTCAACGATGCCCACAATATTACCCGTGAGATAGAGCGCCAGCTCAATGACGCACTGGGCGAGGTAATGACCAACATCCACGTTGAGCCTTATCACGGGCACAACCACTGCGAGAAAGCCCAACTGACAACTGACAACTGAAAACTGACAACTAAATTGAAACAAATTTCATTACATAACACGCTGCCGCGAGTGTTCGCGGGCCACGACGGCATCCACAGCGACGTGTGGCAACAGGAGATCAACCTGGAACGGGGCAAGCGCTACCTCATCAGCGCCGAGAGCGGTACCGGCAAGTCATCGATGTGCAGCTACATCTATGGCTACCGCCAGGACTATAGCGGCACGATAGCATTTGATGAGAAGGACATCCGTTCCCTCTCTATCGGCCAGTGGTGTGACGTGCGACAGCGGCACATCGCCTACCTGCCGCAGGACATGCGCCTGTTCGGTGAACTCACAGCGATGGAAAACATCGAGCTGAAAAACCGGCTCACTGGCTTCAAGAGCCGAGAGGAAATTATAAAATTGTTTGAAACCTTGGGCATCGCCGACAAAGTGGACAGCCTTGCCAGCAAACTGTCCATCGGGCAACAACAGCGTGTCGCTATCATACGCACCTTGTGCCAACCTTGCGATTTCATCCTGCTGGACGAACCCGTGAGCCACCTTGATGTCGAGAACAACCGGATCGTTGCCAACCTCATCACTCAGGAAGCTACCCGCCAGGGTGCAGGCATCATCGCCACTTCGGTAGGCAATCACTTGAAAATGAATGTGGATAAAGTCTTCAACCTCTAAGGGCCCTAAAGACCCTAAAGGCCCTAAAGGCCCTAACAACTGAAAACTGACAACTGACAACTGACAACTGAAAATGAACAATATCATCTGGAAACTTCTCCGGCAGCACATCAGCAAGAGCCAGCTCATCGGCTTCGCTATCGCCAACCTCATCGGCTTGACCATCGTCCTGCTCGCAGTGCAGTTCTATCGCGACGTGCGGCCTGTATTCAACGATGAGGAGAGCTTCATCAGCAAGGACTACCTCATCATCACCCGCGCTGTCACGGGAGCCGGAGCCATGATGGGAAGCAATGGCGAGTTCAGTGACAATGATATCGATGACCTGGTGAAGCAACCGTGGTGCCGACAAGTGGGTAAATTTGTGAACAGCGACTTCGCTATCGATGCGCAGTTGGGTGTCGGCAGCGGCCATGCGATGCACACACAGTTCTTCTTTGAGTCCATACCCGACGAGTTTATCGATATTGACCCTGCTGCATGGGGATTCTCTATGGATAAGCCCGAGGTGCCGGTAGTCATCTCACGCGACTACCTGTCGTTGTACAACTTCGGCTTTGCGGCAACACAGGGCATGCCCAAGATCAGCGAGGGGCAGGCCGAGATGCTGCCGCTAGAGTTCACCCTAAGTGGCAACGGGCAACGCAAAGTCTTGCCAGGACACATCGTGGGCTTTTCTAACCGGTTGAACACTGTCATCGTTCCGCAGGAGTTCATGGATTGGGCCAACCAGTACTTCGGGACCGGTGCCGAACAACATCCCCAGCGCCTCATCCTCGAGGTCAGCAGCCCAGGTGATGTCAAGATTGAGCAATACATGGATGAGCACCACTATGAGGTGGCTGGCGACAAGATGTCGTCGAGCAAGGCCAACTACTTCCTCACCGTCATCAGCGGCATCGTCATCGCGGTGGGCATCATCATCAGCCTGCTGTCATTCTTTGTTTTGATGCTCAGCATTTATCTCTTGTTGCAGAAGAACACCCGCAAGCTCCAGGATCTGTTGCTGCTAGGCTATTCGCCCAGTCAGGTCTCCAAACACTACATCCTGCTCGTCGTGAGTCTCAATGCCGCTGTCCTTGTGCTCGCCATCGTGTTGATGCTCATTGGCCGATTGGCCTATATGGACATGATTCACGCCTTCGGCATCAGCGGTTCGAGTGTATGGATTGCCATTCTGGTCGGCATCATGATCATGGGTGCCATCACCGCTGGCAACATCCACGCCATCCGTCAAAAGGTCAACTCCCTCTGGCTCCACGAGAAGTAAGCGGCTGTGGCTTTCTTGACCAATATGTCTCTTGCTTGCTTTTTGACCTTGACCGACTTTTTGGTGCATTTTATCTTTGTACTCCGATAGAGGAACAACCGGCTGTTAACATTTCGTTAACAGTTCCGCTCCACCCTTTCCTTTTCCACGACATCTGGCACTCTCCTGACCGCCAAAGCATTATGGACATCGTGGCAAAAATGCCCTTTTGCTTTTTCACCGATGACGACCCATGGTGACCCAAGAGCCGCAACCGTGAATCTAAATCCAACAACCCTACAGAGTGCATATAACTTGCTTGAAAAAAATTTGTTCAATAATATATAATGTAGTACTTTTGTTGCAAAATTAACCTACTAACATAAAATAACAACTAAAACTACTGATTATCACATGAGTATGGAGAAGAAAATCGTGGAATGCGTGCCTAACTTCAGTGAGGGACGCAATATGGCCATTATCAAGCAAATCACTGATGAGATTGAACGTGTCAAGGGTGTGAAACTGCTCGACGTGGACCCGGGTGAGGCTACCAACCGCACGGTGGTAACCTTTGTCGGCGAGCCTGATGCAGTGCTCGAGGCAGCCTTCCAGGCTGTCGGCAAGGCTGGTCAACTCATCGACATGCGCGGTCATCACGGTGCTCACCCGCGAATGGGTGCCACCGACGTGTGCCCGCTCATCCCTGTGGCCGGCATCACCCTCGAGGAGTGTGCCGAACTCGCCCACAAACTGGCCGAGCGCATTGCCCGCGAACACAATATCCCCTGCTACTGCTATGAGGCCGCTGCCATGAAGCCCGGCCGCCAGAATCTGGCCGTGTGCCGTGCTGGCGAGTATGAGGCACTGCCCGAGAAGATGGGTAACCCCGAGAAGGGTCCCGACTTCGGCGACCGTCCCTTCGACGAGGGCGTGGCCCGCACGGGCTGCACCGCCGTGGGTGCCCGCGACTTCCTTATCGCAGTGAACTACAACCTGAACACCACCTCGACCCGCAGGGCCAACGCCATCGCCTTTGACGTGCGCGAGAAGGGCCGTCCCGTGCGTGAGGGCAACCCCATCACCGGCAAGATCGTCAAGGACGAGAACGGCAACAACGTGATGAAGCCCGGTACCCTCAAGGGCACCAAGGCCATCGGCTGGTACATCGACGAGTACAAGATCGCTCAGGTGTCGATGAACATCACCAACATCAATGTTACTCCGTTGCATGTGGCATTTGACGAGGTGTGCCGCTGTGCCCAGAACCGCGGCATCCGCGTCACCGGTACCGAGATTGTGGGTCTGATGCCCAAGCGTTGCCTCATCGAGGCCGGCAAGTACTTCCTCGAGAAGCAGCAACGCTCGACGGGTATCCCCGAGGAGGACATCATCAACATCGCCATTCACTCAATGGGTCTGGACGACTTGAAGCCCTTTGACCCCAACGAGAAGGTGATCGAGTTCATGCTCGATGCCGACAACAATAACGGTAACCGCCTGGTTGACCTCACCGTGACCGGTTTTGCCGATGAGACTTCACGTGAGTCCCCTGCTCCTGGTGGTGGCTCCATCAGCGCCTACATGGGTGCCCTGGCTGCCTCTCTGGGCACGATGGTCGCCAACCTGTCTAGCCACAAGCCCGGCTGGGACGACCGCTGGAACGAGTTCAGCGTATGGGCCGACAAGGGTCAGGCGCTCAAGGTCGAGCTGCTGCATCTCGTTGACGAGGACACCGATGCCTTCAACCGTATCATGGCCGCTTTCGGCATGCCCAAGAAGACCGAGGAGGACAAGGCTGCCCGCACCGCCGCCATCCAGGACGCTACCCTCTATGCCACTCAGGTGCCCCTGCGCACGATGAAGGCTTCGTTCAAGACCTTCGAGATCTGCCGTGCTATGGTCGAGACCGGTAACCCCAACAGTGTGACCGACGCTGGCGTGGGCGCTCTGGCTGCTCGTGCCGCCGTCATCGGTGCCGGCATGAACGTCAAGATCAACGCCTCTAGCCTGACCGACCGCTCGGTGGCCGAGAAACTCATTGCCGAGGCCAACGAACTCGTTGCCAAAGCCAATGCCGAGGAGGCCGAAATCACCGCCATGGTTGAAGAGAAAATCAAGTAAAACAAACAAGGGGACTTCTATAAATTAGCTTGACATGAATTTTGATTTATTTTTGAGTAGATTTTGTTTTAGCTTTGCAGGAGCATAGCGAGCTATGGTCCAAGAAGATAAGACAAAATATGCCAAAAAGAAACAAAACTTGATCAAATAGAATGCAAAGCCAAGCTCGCTTGAGCTTTGCTGAGATGCCGCCAAGTTTATCCAAAATACAGTCAACATAGAAGATAAACATTTCGGTAATTTATAGAAGTCCCGACAATAATATTAAGATAAAACATGACCAAAGAAGAATTCATTGCCGACATCCGTGGTGGTATCCCCGAGGAACTGCCCGAAATGCAGGCCTACGACACCGAGATTAACCATGCGCCCAAGCGCAAGGATATCCTCACTCCCGAGCAGAAAAAGCTCGCCCTGAGAAACGCTCTGCGTTACTTCCCCAAGCATCTCCATGCTGCTCTGGCTCCCGAGTTTGCCGAGGAGTTGAAGAAGTATGGCCGCATCTATATGTACCGTTATCGTCCCAAGTATGAGATGTATGCCCGTCCCATCGACGAGTATCCCGCACGCTCACGCCAGGCTGCCGCCATCATGCTGATGATCCAGAACAACTTGGATCCCCGCGTGGCCCAGCACCCTCACGAGCTCATCATCTACGGTGGCAACGGTGCCATCTTCCAGAACTGGGCACAGTACCGCCTGGTGATGAAGTACCTGAGCGAGATGACCGACGAGCAGACGCTCGTCATGTACTCGGGGCACCCGCTGGGACTCTTCCCCTCGCACAAGAACGCTCCCCGCGTGGTGGTCACCAACGGTATGGTCATCCCCAATTACAGCAAGCCCGATGACTGGGAGCGTGACAATGCCTTAGGCGTTAGCCAGTATGGCCAGATGACCGCTGGTTCCTATATGTACATCGGCCCGCAGGGTATCGTTCATGGCACAACCATCACGGTGCTCAATGCCGCTCGCAAGCAGCTCGTGAAGCGCGGCCAGAAGGGTGGCGATATCCACGGTATGCTGTTCGTGACTGCTGGTCTGGGTGGCATGTCGGGTGCTCAGCCCAAGGCCGGCAACATCGCTGGTGTGGTCAGCGTCACCGCCGAAATCAACCCCCTCGCAGCACAGAAGCGCTACGACCAGGGTTGGGTCGATGAACTGCACGACAACCTTGACGAACTGATTCCAGCCATCCGCAAGGCTGTGGCTGACAAGAGGACCGTATCGATGGCCTATGTGGGCAACGTCGTTGACCTGTGGGAGCGCCTTGCTGCCGAGGACATGCACGTTGACCTGGGTAGCGACCAGACCTCGCTGCATAACCCCTGGGCCGGTGGCTACTATCCTGTCGGCTTGACTCTTGAGGAAAGCAAGCAGATGATGGCCGAGGAGCCTGACAAGTTCAAGGAGTGTGTACGCGAGTCGCTGCGCCGCCAGTGCGCCGCCATCAACAAGCTGGCCGACAAGGGCATGTACTTCTTTGACTATGGTAATGCCTTCCTGCTGGAGTCGAGCCGTGCTGGTGCCGACATCATGACCGCCGACGGCAAGTTCCGCTATCCGTCCTACGTTCAGGATATCATGGGCCCGATGTTCTTTGATTACGGCTTTGGTCCCTTCCGTTGGGTTTGCACCAGTGGCGATCCCAAGGATCTGGAGACTACCGACCGCCTGGCAGCTCAGGTGCTTGAGGAAATCCGCAAGGACGCTCCCGAGGACATCCAGGGACAGATGGATGACAACATCCACTGGATCAAGGAGGCTGGTCCCAACCACCTTGTTGTGGGTTCACAAGCCCGCATCCTCTATGCCGACGCCGAGGGCCGTGCTAAGATTGCCTTGGCCTTTAACGACGCCATCCGCAGCGGCGAACTCAGTGCTCCCGTCGTGCTCGGTCGCGACCATCATGACGTGTCGGGCACCGATTCGCCCTTCCGTGAAACGAGCAACATCTATGACGGCTCACAGTTCTGCGCCGACATGGCTGTCCAGAACGTCATCGGCGATTCCTTCCGCGGTGCCACGTGGGTAAGTATCCACAACGGCGGCGGTGTAGGCTGGGGCGAGGTCATCAACGGTGGCTTCGGTATGGCCATTGACGGTAGCGAGGATTCGGCACGCCACATCCGCGAGATGCTCTTCTGGGATGTGAACAACGGTATCGCACGTCGTAGCTGGGCCCGCAACAAGGGCTCTATGGATGCCATCCGCCGCGAGATGGAGCGCACACCAGAGCTGACCGTCACCATGCCTAACCTGGTGGATGACGACGTGATTGACAACGCTGTCACCATCTTCTAATCAACAGATGTCAAACCGATAAAATCATATAACAAACAGAAATGACACATCAAATCAGTGCCGAACATCTGACGGTCCAGAAGATCGCCGAGATTATTGAAGGCCATCACACGCTTAAGCTCAGTGCCGATGCCATCAAGCGCATCAGCCACTGCCGCGAATACCTTGACAAGAAGATTGCCGAGAGCGACAAACCCATCTACGGTGTAACCACCGGCTTTGGTTCCCTGTGCAAGATTTCCATCAGCAATGACCAGCTGTCACAACTGCAAATCAACCTGATGATGTCTCACGCCTGTGGCGTGGGCGAGCGCGTGCCCAACGATATCGTCAAGATCATGATTCTGTTGAAGGTGCAGTCTCTCTCCTATGGTTACTCGGGTGTGAAGCTCGACACCGTGGAGCGCCTCATCGATCTGTTCAACAACGACGTTTATCCCGTCGTTTACAAGCAGGGATCGGTAGGTGCATCTGGCGACCTCGTGCCACTGGCTCACCTGTGCCTGCCCATCGTGGGTCTGGGAGAGGTTGAGTACAAGGGCGAGCGCATGAGCGGTGCCGACCTCTGCAAGAAGATGGGTTGGGAGCCCATCAAGCTCGGTTCCAAGGAAGGTCTGGCTCTACTCAACGGCACCCAGAACATGAGCGCCCACGCCGTGTGGGCCATGATCAAGGCCGAACGTTTGAGCCGCTGGGCAGACGTTATCGCTGCCATCTCGCTCGAGGCCTATGATGGCCGCATTGAGCCGTTCACCCATGCTGTTCATGCCGTTCGTCCCCATCAGGGTCAGATCGACACGGCTGCCCGCATGCGTGAATTGCTTGACGGCAGCGAGCTCATCAAGCAACCCAAGGTCAACGTGCAGGACCCCTACTCGTTCCGTTGCATTCCGCAGGTTCACGGTTCGGTCAAGGATACCATCCGCTACGTGGGCTCGGTCATCGACACCGAGATCAATTCGGCTACCGACAACCCCACCGTATGCCCCGACGAGGATCTGATTATCTCGGCAGGCAACTTCCACGGTGAGCCCATCGCCATGCCCATGGACTTCCTGTGTATCGCTATGGCAGAGCTGAGCAACATCTCGGAGCGCCGCACCTACAAGCTCGTGTCGGGTACCCGTGACCTGCCCAGCTTCCTCGTGGCGCATCCTGGTGTGAACAGCGGTTTCATGATTCCGCAGTACACCGCTGCCGCTATCGCCAGCCAGAGCAAAACGCTGTGCATGCCCTCGTCGGCCGACACCATTCCCACCTCACAGGGTCAGGAGGACCACGTGAGCATGGGTGCCAATGCCGGTGTCAAGCTGTGCAAGGTGGTTGAGAACACCGAGCGCGTACTGGCCATTGAACTGTTCAATGCAGTCCAGGCACTGGAGTTCCGCCGTCCGTTGAAGTCGTCGCCAGTGCTCGAGCACGTCATCGCCGACTACCGCAAGGTGGTTCCGTTCATCAACGAGGACCAGCCCATGTATCCCCACATCGCTAAGTCTGTAGAGTTCTTGCAGAACAACAAAATTGACTGATGAAAAGATTGATTAAAAACATCGCTTGTCTGGCAGGCATTGATTCCGAGAGGAAACATTGCCTGCGAGGCAATGAGATGGCTACGCTCAACTGCCTCAACGATGCCTGGCTGCTCATTGATGGCGACCGCTTTGACTCCTGGGGCGAAATGGCCACCATGCCCACACCCGAGGACGACTGGGACGTCATCGATGCCCTTGATGGCACCGTGCTGCCCTCGTGGTGCGACAGCCACACCCACATCGTGTATGCCGGCAGCCGTGAGGGTGAGTTTGTGGACAAGATACGCGGACTGTCTTACGCCGAGATAGCACGTCGTGGCGGTGGCATCCTCAATTCGGCCGACCGACTGCATCTGCTCAGCGAGGACGAACTTTACGCCCAAGCTATGCGCCGTGTGCGTGAAATCATCGCCAAGGGTACCGGTGCCGTCGAGATCAAGAGCGGCTACGGCTTGAACACCGAGGACGAGTTGAAGATGCTGCGCGTCATCCGTCGCATCAGCGAGACAAGCCCCATCAAGGTGGTCTCCACCTTCCTGGGCGCTCATGCCGTTGGACGCGAATATGCAGGACGCCAGGGCGAATATGTCGATATGCTCATCCGCGAGATGATTCCCGAGGTGGGCAAGCAACAGCTTGCCGAGTTTATCGACGTCTTCTGTGATGAGGGGTTCTTCACCCCTGATGAGACTTCCCGCATCCTTGAGGCTGGTGCCAAGTGGGGCATGAGACCAAAAATCCATGTCCAGGAGCTGGCTCCATCGGGGGGTGTCGAGGTCGGTGTCAAGCACAATGCCGTCTCGGTCGATCACCTCGAGAGCATGATCGAAGAGGACATCGAGATGCTCAAGGGCACCAATACCATCCCTACAGGACTGCCCGGCACATCGTTCTTCTTGAACATGCCGTTTGCTCCAGCCCGCAAGATGATTGAGGCAGGACTGCCAGTAGCGACTGCCAGTGACTACAATCCCGGCTCAACGCCCAGTGGTGACATGAAATTTGTCGTGTCGTTGGCCTGCATCAAGATGCGCCTGTTGCCTGCTGAGGCTATCAACGCAGCCACGATCAACACGGCTGCCGCGATGGACCTGAGCAAGGACTACGGCAGTATCGCCAAGGGTAAAGTCGCCAACTTCTTCATCACCGACAAGATTCCGTCAATCGACTTCATACCCTACTCCTACACCACGCCCATCATCGCGAGGACCTTCCTCCAGGGCTGTGAAATGAAGTAATAGGTAGTCATACACTAACAAAGACGGAACCATAAAAACGAGGGAGTCGCATTCTCATGTGACTCCCTCTATATTGAGGTTATACCAAAGGCTCAAGCACGGTCGAACCATGCTTGAGCCCCTACTCAAGAAAAAATTAATACTATTTAATTATTACCCTGAAGCAATATATCAATCAATGCGGAGACATCACCGATAGACACATCGCCGCTAGCATCAACATCGGCACAGATGATACAAGCATCATTGTCCCCAGCCAGCAGATAATCAATGAGGGCAGATACGTCACTGATACCCACAGAACCATCATGGTTAACATCACCCACGGCATAACCATGATCTTCACCATGGAGGGTAACGGTCTTGGGTTTGCTCCAAGCGCTCCAATTGTCATCGGTGTAATGGGCCTTCACCCTGTAGAAGTATGTGCCGCCAGCAGTCAAGTTCCTTACAGTGTAGAACTTGTCGGGGGTAATACCGGTAATCAAGCGATAATCGGCATCTCCTTCCTCGTTGACGGCTTTGAGTTTTGAAGACTCGCTAGCATCACCTGCTATGATTTGGATGTTTGCGATCGATCCATAGTCGTTCGGATAATTATCACCCTTGATGGCCACCTGGTCTACGTCGGCACAGTCAAGCACAAACACGTAGTCGGTATAATTGGGTTCCAGATCAACGTGAATTGACTGGAGACT
>JAFTEU010000079.1 GCA_017453505.1 Muribaculaceae bacterium | reverse complement strand
GGGGCTTCTATAAATTAGCTTGACATTGATTTTGATTTATTTTTGAGCAGATTTTGACTTAACTTCGCAGGAGCATAGCGAGCTATGGTCCAAGAAGATAAGGCAAAAGGTGCCAAAAAGAAACAAAATCTGGTCAACTAAAAGATTAACATTTCGGTAATTTATAGAAGCCCCCTTAATTGTGGCTCTGTGGTCTAGGGTCATGGCAGGGTGGGGAGGGCGTCGCTGTGCTGCATGAAGGCCTCGGCGGCATTGCAGCGGCACTCAAGGCCGCGGAATCTCTCCATCGGGCCATGCCACTCGTAGATCTCGTCCATGTGCTGGCTCACGTGGCAGTTGCATGCCTCGTGCTTGCGCTCCAGCACACTCTCGATGTTGACCCAGTGGGTGGGATGGAACATCTGGCTCTGGGTGCCAGACATCGCCTCAAAGTAGAAGAGCTTGAAACGACGGTCCAGTCGTCGCCAGGCATCCATCACGAGGATGCCGCAGATGGCGTGGTCGCGGTGCCCGTCCAGGGGCCAGTGGGTCATCACGATGTCGGGGTTCTCGCGGTCGATGAGTTCACGCATCTCCTTGTAGCGCTCCAGGTTGACCTCGGTGTTGCCGTCCACCTGGCTCATGAAGATGTGGCGCGCGCCGGTCACGCGGCAAGCGTTCTCGCTCTCCACCACGCGGACGGCCGCGGCCTCGCTGTGGCTCATGCCGGCGATACCCGCCTCGCCACGCGTGAGATAGACGCACACCACCTCGTGGCCAGCCTCATTGAAGAGGCACATCGTCCCTCCGCAGCACGTCTCGGGATCATCGGGATGGGCTCCGATGGCCAGCACCTTGAGGTGCCGTTTGCCCGCCAGACTGTTACTGCCGTTGTCACTCTGCTGCGCATTCGCACTCACGGGAACTCCCAGTACCGTGGCTCCCACGGCAGCCGCGCCCGTCATCTTGATCATTTCTCGTCGGTTCATATCGTTTGTTATTTCATTTTCTTGCCGCAAATATACACTCTTTTTCTTTTCTTGCCAAGCCAATCGATAGTCTGCTTGTGGAAAAATGTTAAATAATTGCAATAAAAGTGTGTCGTAGACGATAAATTGTTATTTTTGCAATTTGAAAAGTGCGCCTTTTTTATTCTGGCTATTGCAGAACAAATGATTTAAGGTAACTTTACTGTGTATGTGAACATGGCAGGCACAAGGAGTAATGGGTTCGTCCTCGTCGCTGCCCCAAGGTGAATGTATTGAACCCGCCAATATTCAATGTGATGAAAAAACTATTTCTACTTCTCATGGCACTCGTCTTGTCCGTCCCGATATGGGCCAGCGAGCACACCGTGACCATCAACCGTAACGAGGGACTGTATCAGGATGGTACGGGCGTTTATTATTGTGTCAAGGATGGTATCATGATGACATTTACCAGCGGCCTTGACAACGAGAACTACCTTGTCGAGCACCAGCAGGTTTACTTTGAGGTCAATTCCTACAATTACATCATCAAGAGGATTGTCTTCCACTGCGTGGACAGCACCACGTCGGCCAATCTGGACTGCTTCTACTGGGGTCCCAAGACCATCTCGATTGTGCAGAATTTCTACAATCAGAATGCTCCCGGCTCGCTCTCGACCACCGACTATACCTGTACCTGGACGGGCGAGAGCAACCACATGCAGTTCACCACGATGGCCAAGCCTGTGCGCTTCGGCTCGGTAGAAATCGTCTATGACAAGCTCGACGGCGATATCTTCGACCTGGTGACCGACCTCAGCCAGATTCAATCTGATAAAACCTATATCCTGGTCACCCAGAACTACGACAAGGTGATGAAAATCAAAAAGACCGATGATGCCACATTCCCAGCAACAGACATCGTTGAGTGGATGGGACCAGAGGGCAATGTGAAATCCCGGGTCAAGGTCGATGGCAATGCTCTACTTTTCAGGATGGAAAATGTTGTCGATACTACGATCGATGGTTATAGCCGCAAGGCAGCGTGGCTCAATACGTTGAATGGCTACATCCGTCCGAATAGTTCTTCGACATCAACTGCTTTGACCTTGAGTACTGGCTTGACCAGCTACAACCGAGGTTTCTTCTATATCGGTACGGCCAGCAACTTCCTGTTAAGGTTTAATGGATTGACGAGCTACTATGTGCGTTATAACAATAGTAATGAGACATTTGTAAAGAATTCCAGCATCAGTGATGCCAACACCCGCGTGTGGCTCTACAAGCTGGCCGAGGCTTATAACATCACGACCGTGTGTGATCCCGCTAGTGGCGGCTCAATCGACCTGGGCGATGGTGCAGTCAACAGCACTTCACAGCAGGGCGAGACCGTCAACTTCACGGTGGATACGGCTCCAGGTTACGGATTGACAGGCGTAGAGGTGACCGTCGATGGCACCACGACCACCGTGCCCGTGACCGACAACGGCGATGGCAGCTACAGCTTTGTCATGCCTGCCCAGGACGTGACCGTGACTGCCCACTTTGAGATTGCGGGTACCTACCAGATTTTCACCGAGAACACCCCTGCCAGTGGCGGCGTGGTCAACGTGGGTGGCCAGGTGACCACAGTGGATGACAATAACTATGCCAACGGCGGTGCCAACGTCACCGTCACCCCAAGTCCCAACTGGGGCTGGGAGGCCACCGGCGTTACCGTCACCGATGCCAACAATAACGATGTTAACGTGACCGACAACGGCGATGGCAGCTACAGCTTCATCATGCCCGAGGCCGATGCCACCGTACATGCAGGCTACAAGCGTGTGGTGGGCGACATCTTTGACCTGGTGACCAGCGGAACCCAGATTCAGGAGGGCCAGACCTATATCATCGTCTCGCAGAACTACGACAAGGTGATGCGCTACTGGACACCCGGGCAGACCACCTTCACCTCGGCACCCATCGTCGATTGGCCCCTGGGTAGTGACAACAAGACCAAGGTTCGTGTCGATGACAACGCCGTGTTCTTCCGCATGGACAACCTCAATGCCGATACTACCAGCACTGGTGGCTTGAACCTGACTCGTGCTGCCTACTTGAACACCCTTAACGGCTACATGCGCACCGGGGACTACAATGTGTTCCTGAGCTCACCGTTGGCCCAGGTGAACCGTGGCTCCATGATGGTTAGTTCCAATGCCTACAACTACCTGCTGCGTTTCCTCTATGACAACACTAGTGGTTCTAATACCAACTATGTGGTGCGCTACAACAATGCTGACGGCAACTTCAACGTGCTGAACTGGACCAACACAACCGATAATGCCAACGTCTTGACCCGCGTGTGGCTCTACAAGGTGGCCCAGGCCTACAGCATCACTACCGTTTGCACCCCGCCCGAGGGCGGCAGTATAACCCTGACAGGCGGTATGGACGAGAGCGGCATGGCCCAGGCTGGCGAGACGGTGACCTTTGATGTGGGCACCAACATGGGCTGGACTATCAGAGAGGTGATTGTGACCAATAATGATACAGGCGAGACCGTCACCGTGACCACTGTGGGCACGACCGATGCCGGCAACAGCTACACCTTTGTCATGCCCGAGGGCAATGTCACGATCGAGGCTCGCTTCTATGAGTCGGTGACGGGCCTCTACCTGCTGGGTACCGCTATGGGCCGCACCAGCTGGGTTCCCGCTGGACCCCGCTTCGATTTTAATAACAATACACAGGAGTATTATCTCGAGGTGTACTTCAAGGGTGGCGAGGATAATCCCAATGTTGATCAGGAATATGGCTACTTCAGCCTCGCCAAGGACATTGACCGAGATATCACCTGGCAGACGGCCACCACTGGCGACTGGTCTAAGCTGGTTGGCCGCTTGACAGCCGAGTATGATAACTATAATGTGCAGGATGGCTCGACCGATGTGGTCCTCTACGGTGACCGTCCGAATTGCGCCTTCAGGATTCCCGCAGGCGTTTACACCATCTATGTCAATAAGGACATGAACCGCATGCGCATCGTCGAGACAAAGTTGCAGCTCACCTTCGACCCCGCGAGCGGCGCGACTGTCCTGCCGGGTCAGGTTGTGACGATCGGCAGTGACCTTCAAGCGACCGTCCACGGTATCGCCAGGCGCTATGGCATCCAGGAGGAAAAGCAGTCGTTCAAGAACACGACCGATGACTGGGTGAACCAGGAGGCCGACAGCACCGCCGTGATCAGCTTGCCTGGTCAGACCACTGTCAAGGCCGAGGCCAACATCGACTATATCGTTGTCCCGGGCACGGCTGTTTACTTCATCAAGCAGACCCCGCTCGACGATATCGAGCAGAATGTCGATCCCGGAACGCCCGTTGTCGTGGCCGATGAACTGATCGGCACGTGGGCCGTTGTCGATGGCGACACCCGCCTGTTGTGGGCCAGGGATCAGCGGCCGTCCATCATCCCGACTTTTGCCGAGGAGGGCCAGACCGACTACGTCCGCGGCATGCTGCATTACCAGACCCGCGAATGGGGACAGAACAACTGGGTGTTGCTCGACTTCTCCAACTTGCCTGGCGTGGACGTGGAGGCGCTCGTCAACCGCAAGCTCAAGGAGGGAACCGTCCAGGGCCAGTACACCGATGGCAGGAACTACACCATCGTCCTGGCTAAGGCTCCCGAGGATGCCGGTGCCACAATCGGTTATCCCGGCTACCAGGGTGACTATCTGGAGGCGAACACCGAGTTTACCTATTACTACAATCACTACATCATGGCCAACTTCATGCCCGAGAACCTGAATAGCCCCTTCGGCAACGGTTTTGAGGCTGGAACCGACGCTTATGACCCCTTTGTCGGCAAGAAGCTGTTCTTCATCAATCCCAAGGTGCGCGAGGTGGCTCATGTGATGGGCGTGTGGATGGGTGACAACAAGTTCACCGTCTATGAGCGCGATGCGGTCAACAATGCCTATAACTATAGCGGCATGATTGACGTCAACTGGATTTATAACAGGGTCAATCAGGACTCCTATGACGAGCCGACCGACCTCCAGACCGGCACGGCCTATGTCTTCCACATGGCTGTCGAGCGCAAGGAGGATCCGACGACGTTGAATGCTGCCAAGACCGGTGGCTCCCCGAGCTCTTACTTCATGGGTTACCCCTTGGACTTGCCGGGTGATCCCATGCCCACGGCTATCATCGAGGTCCACTCAGGCAAGGCTATCGAGTCCGTCAGCTACTATAACGTGACAGGACAGGTGAGCGATACCCCGTTTGACGGTATCAACATTGTCGTGACGCGTTATAGTGACGGCACCACTAGCGCCTTTAAGGTACTCAAGTAGGGAATTCTCTCACCCGGGAACCTCCCTGATAAAAATATCGCGCGACCCTCGGCATGTGGGGGTCGCGCGATTGCGTTCGGTGGGCAGGGATGATCAATACTGGCCGCTCAGCAGCATGTCGATGAGGGTGGTCACGTCGTCGATGTTCACCTTGCCGTCGGCATCCACATCGGCCGCCTGTAGGTTGATGCCGCCGCTCGACCCTAGCAGGTAATCGATGAGGGCGGTCACGTCGTCGATGTTCACCCTGCCGTCATTGTCCACATCGCCGCGCAGCACCTCGGGTTCGACGGGAGTCTCGTCCACGAGCTTGTAGAGCCACACGCGCTGCTGGTTGTCGCTGCTGTAGTTGATGATGCGGAAGGCATCGGCCTGGTAGTCATAGCGCACCGTCATGTAGTCGCTGGCCGCTCCCGAGGCCTCGTTGAAGAAGCGCACCAGATAGTTGTACTCATTGCTGCTCACAAACATGCCTGCACGGCACTGGGCGGTGAGACCCTCGCTCACGACAAGGTTGCCGCCATTGGTGGTCAGGTAGCCGTTGCCGTAGCTCAGGAAGGCATTGGTCCTGGCTCCTGATGAAGCGCCGTGCCTGATGGTGTCGGGGTTGACGGCCGTCATCTGGATGAAACAGGTCTCATCATTGACCCTGACGCGGGTCTTGCCCTCGTCGAGCCACTCGGTGATGCTGGTCGAGCCGAAGGTCGCCTCGCCATGCTCATGGAATTTCATCGCCTTGTCATAGTACTGGCTGGCGATGACATAGGTGCCGCCCTCGACGATGCTGTCCCTGCTCGTCACCAGCTCAAACACGCTGCCTGTCGATCGGGAGAAGTGGGCCACAATGTTGATGTCGGCCTCGGGCATCACGAGGGTGTAGGAGCCATTGCCGTCAATGGCGATATCTGCCCCGCCAGCGTCAGTCACAGTGATGCCGTCGCACTGCCATCCCACGTTGGGGCGGGCACTGACTGTCACCATCTCACCAGGCTTCACCTTGCCGCTGACCATGCTTGCCGTTGCCGTCACCTTGCCGCCCTGCAGGGGCAGGCCCTCGACGGTGACGTTGTAGCGTGTGACGGGAGTGACGGGCTCGCCGTCAAGGTTGAGTTGGTACCACTTGGTGCCAGTGCCCACGGGTTCGCCCGCACTGTAGTAGTACAGGTAGCAGAAGTATCTCCATCCGTCGATCAGGTCGTGGTCAAAGTCAAACTGCAGGCTCGTCGATTGGCCCGGGGCCAGGCGCAGGGGCTGTGTCTGGTTGAGTAACTCGGTGCCCACATTGGTCTCGGGGTTATTGATGCGGTACAGGCGCACCGAGAATTCCTCGTCATAGGTCGTTGTCCCCGTGTTGGTCACGTCGGCAATGATGCTGTAGCGGTCGGCTGTGATGATGCGGTTCTCCTCATCGGTGATGTTCAGGATGCGGTAGTTCACGTCCAGACTGGCACTGGGCATGGTGGCGATGGTGACAGTAGTGGTGTATAAAGTGGGGACACCGCTCTCATTGAGCGAGAAGGTGAGCTTCTTGGTCCCTGCCGTGGTGGGTGTGAACCGGTAAACCAGGGTGCCGGTCTCTCCGGCACCGATGCCTGCCAGCCCCATTGCGGTGAATTCACCATCTACAAACATATAGACCATGTCGTTGGTTGATGTGCCCGTGTTGGTCAGGTTCAGGTTGACGGTCACCGGCTTGCCGTGGTTGAGGGTGCCCTCGGTGGCGCAGCCGTTGACGGTGTATCGTGTCGTTGATCCGGCTGTGCCATAGCCCTTGATGGTGCAGGAATATGCTCCGTTGAAGGTCACCTCGATGTAGTTCACGTCCGACCCGATGCAGGGCTGCCACTTATCGGTGCCGTAGATGCAATAGATGGGCAGGATGCGATAGGCACCGCTCGTCAGTCCAGCCCCGAAGCTCAATGTCCTTGAACTCACGGTGATGTAGCCGCCGTAGCCGATGGCGCTGGTGGCGTTGCGGTAGAACAGGTTCTCGACCATCTCACCGTCCTTGAACAGGCCCCAGCCCTGGCTGAACATCGAGGTGACATGGGTGTAATTCACAAATTTGCCCGACACGCTGACCGAGAAATTGCTGCTGGCCGCACTGCGCGTCCCGTTGTAGCTGCTGAGGGTCAGGTCCTCGAAGGTGAATGCCGCCTCGCCGTCGCTGCCGTCGTCAGGCTCCAGGCCGATGGCGGCACCCTGTCCGTAAACGTAGCCATAGGCCCCGGCGGCACTGCCGATGCCCTCGTCGCTGGGATTGAGCAGGTTGAGCAGGAAATACCCGTTGCTCTTGCCGGCCCAGCCCCAGTTGATGTGGAAGCGTCCCTCGCCATCATATCCGTCGCACACAAAGGCATGCCCCGCCGACAGCTTGTTGCCGCCATAGGCAACTGGCCGTCCCGCTGCGAGTTCGGCATAGATGACATTTTCCCATCCCTCGGTGCTGTAGTCCTCACGGTAGATGTACTGGGCTGAGTTCTTGTAGCCGAAGTAGGTCATCAGCCGCTCGGGGATGTAACGGGTGAAGCTGCCCGTGGACGAGGGACCGAAGTTGGAACTCACGGCCGTCGTGCTGTACAGCATCAGGCGTGACACCGCGGCGCTGGCACTGCTGGCGCTGTCGGTCGTGTAATAGGTGTCCTGCATGCTCTCCCAGTCAAAGTCGGCGGGAGCCAGTGACGGCATCGTCACGGCATAGGTCTTGCCGCTGCTCGAGGTGTATCCGGGAATGGTAGTGGTGGGGCGTTGGGGATACTGCCAGTAGGCCATGACCTGGGCCATCGCGACGGCCACACATCCCACATAGGCATGAGCGTTGCTGCTGCCGCTGATGTGTGGCAACAGCACATTATAGGGCATGCCCTGACCCCATCGGACGGGCAGCATCGGCGCAATGGCCTCTCGTGGGGTGGTGCGCACCTGGGGCGCGGCACCAGCCTGGATAGCTTCGACTTGAGCCGTGTAGCCCTCCAGCCATTCCTGCATGGCGGGAGGCACGTCCTGGGGATCAAAGGTGCCAGTGTCGCTATAACCCAGCACGGCCGGCAAGCGGTCATCGCCGGCGACAATGACGAAGCCCCTGCCGGGCACCGAGGCGTTGAACACATAGTAGGCCGTCTGCTTCTCGCTTGCCCCATGTGTCATGTACTTGCTGGGAGGTGTGAGGCTGGTTGCGGGCATGGAATGCCCGGCCATGAACTTGGCTGCGATTTCGCCGGCCTGCCGTTCACTGATGTTCCCCGCCCATAGGGCTCCAGCCCAGAATAGGCATGCGATAAACACTGAACTACGGATTCTAATCATCTGATTCATACTGATTTTGGTTAATAAGTGCAACAAAGCACAAAGGTAGTGAAAATCGGGTAAAAACCACAATTTTCACTACCTTATTTCAATTAAACTGAGCTATAATAAGACTATTTGTTGCCCAGCAGCATGTCGATGAGGGTGGTCACATCGTCGATATTTACCTTACCGTCCTTGTCAACATCGGCGGCCTCGGGCAAGTTGTCACCGGCTATGCCCAGCAGATAGTCGATCAGGTCGGTCACGTCATCGATGTTCACCTTGCCGTCACTGTTCACGTCGCCAGGGATGATGTCAGGGGTAGGCTCCTCGGGGATGACGATGGTGTAGGTCGAGGTGCCCTTGAGACTCGTTTGGGTGCCCTCACTGTAATAGTAGGTCTTGATGAAGTACTTCCAGCCGTCGAGCACGTTGGTCATGTCAAATTGCATGGTGGTGCTCTCGCCAGGAGCCAGGGTCAGGTGCTGGTTGATGCCTTGAACCGATGTGCCACTGGTGCCCTGGGTGTTCTTGAAGAGCTTGGACGAGATGTCCTCGTCATAGGTCGTTTCTCCGTTATTGGTGATGGTGAGCACGACGCTGAACTTGTCACTGGTGATGATCTTGTTATCGGTATCGGTGACATCGAGAATCTTGATGGTCGCGCTCAGGTTGGCTGCGGGCATGGCCTCGAGATTGATGACGCGGCTGGCAACGGGATCGCTGCCGTCATCATTCCATGACCAGGTCAAGGTGTGCTCGCCGGCGGTGTTGCTCATGTACCTGTAGGGGATATTACCCGTTTCACCAGGCTCCAGTCCCACATAGCCCGTACCGAAGAAGGTGCCGTCGGCATACATGTAGAGCAACTCGTTGCTCGACAAGCCGTTGTTGGTCAGGTTGACGTTGATGTTGACGGGGCGGCCATTGTGCATGTTGCCCGTAATGGTGATGTCGTTGATGGCATAGTCGCGGTTGCCTGCCGTGCCGTAACCGGTGAAGTAGCACTTGTTGCCGTCGATGGTCACCTCGATGTAGTTGCGCTCGGCACCGGCGCAGGGACGCCAGTTGGCCTGGCTGGCCGAGACGTTCGGGTCATACTCGCTGTAGATGGGCACAAGGCGGTAGGTGCCGCTCGTCAGGTCCTCGCCGAAGTTCAGCGACTGACCCTGCTTGTTGAAGTAGTTGCCGGGCGTGGAATTGGTCGTGTAAGTGCTATAGAGTCTCTCAATCATCTGGTCACCCTCAAACAGACCCCAGCCGAAGCGGACGGCCAGTCTGCTTGAAGTGTAGTTGTAGAAGCGGCACGAAGCGACGGCATTGAACGGGTTGGATTCAGAGCTGCGGGTGTCGGTATAGCTGTCGAGCTTCACTTGGGCTGCGGTCATCTCAACCACCATGGTGCCACCCTCGTTGGGCTGCAGGCCAAGGATAGCAGCCTGAGTGTAGATGTAGCCATAAGGGCCATCGGCGCTGCCGGTACCCTGCTCGTCGGGATTGAGCACGTTGAGCAGGAAGTAGCCGTTGCTCTGGCCGTTCCAGCCCCAGTTGATGTGGTACATGCCATTGCCGTCATAACCGTCGCAGATGAAGGCGTGGCCGCCGCTCTTCTTGCTGCCGCTGTAGATAACAGGGCGGCCGGCTGCCAACTCACCATAGAGCAGGTCGGCCCACTCCTGTGTGCTGTAGTTGTAGCGGCTCACCATGTGGGCGCTGGGATCGTAGTCAAAGTAGCTGGCGACCTTCATGGGGATGCGGCCGGTGGTGGCACCCGATGAGGCATCCTTGAAGTCCATCTCGACGGCCTGGGCGCAATACAGCGACAACTTGGAGGCCTCGAGGGCTGCGTCGCTCAGCGTGTCGGTGGTCTGGTAGGTGTTTTGGATGATGTCCCAGTTAAATGTGGTGGCGGGCAGCTCTGGCATGGTGATTCCCTTGGAGTCGGTGACATAGGCGGGAATTGCCTGAGTCATGCCAGCGGGCCACTGCCAGTAGTTCATCACCTGGGCCAACGCTGTGGCGACACATCCCACATAGGCATGCTTGTTCGAGGCGATGTAGGGGAACAGGATGTTGTAGGGATTGTTCTGAGACCAGGCCGACTTTACCATCGGGGCGATGGCCTGGCCTGCCGTGAGCTGGGGTGCGGCGCTGGCTCCCTGAGCCAGGGCATCGATCTGGGCGGCATAGCTGTCGAGCATCTCCTGCATGGCCTCGGGCACCTGCTGGCTGTCAAAGGTACCCTTGTCGCTGTAGGCCAGCACGGCGGGAGCGCGGTCGTCACCGGCCACGATGACATAGCCGCTGGTGGCTCCGTTGAACACATAGTAGGCCGCTTGGCCGCTTGTCGTCGAGGCATTCATCCTGGGGGCCTTATTGGCCAGTTTCAGGTTAGTGCCCTGCATCGAGTGGGAATACATGAACTTGGCCGCGATCTGGCGAGCCTGGTTCTCGTTGATGGATTCGGCCCACGCGGTGGTCATTACCGCAAGGCACATCAGCAGTAAAGTGTGTTTACGCATTTGTCTTGAATTTTAATTAGGTTAGTAATATACTGATGGTGTCGTTTCTATTTCAGGATGAGGGCAATCAGGGCATTGACATCGCTGATGTTGACCTCGCCGTCGGTGTTGCAGTCGGCGGCCTGGAGGTTGATGCCCTGGGCATTGCCGCTGGTGAGATAGGCCGTCAGGGCGTTGATGTCGCTGATGTTGACCTCGCCGTCGTTGTTCACGTCGCCGGGCTTGAATTGTGGCACGGTGGGGAAGACGACGGAGTAGAAGGGGGTACCTGTCAGGTGCTCTTCCTTGGTGAGGGTGTACTCGTCGGAGGTGTAGTAATAAGCCATGGCGAAGTATTTCCAGCCGTCGATCACGTTGTCCAGGTCGATCTGGATCGTGGTGCTCTCATGTGGACCCAGGTAGAGGTCACGCGTGACGGTCTGAACCTGTGAACCGTAGTTGTCGTAGATGTGCTTATACAGTTTCACGGTGATGTCTTCCTCGTAGGCTGTCGAACTGTTGTTGGTGACATTGAGCTTGATGCTGAACTTGTCGCTGGTGACAGTTCTGGGTGAGGTGCTGGTCACGTTGAGCACGGTGGCAGTTCCTGCCAGTTCGACCTGAGGCACCTGGGTGATGATGATGGAGCGGGAGGCTATCGGGCTGCTGCCGTTCTCGTTGAGAGAGAAGGAGAGGGAGTTGTTGCCCTTGACCTGAGGTATGTACTCAAAGTGTACCACTCCGGTGGAATCCTTGGCGAGATCGACGAGACCTGCCGTGACCAGGGTGCCGTTCCTGTGGACGTAGATCACGTCGTTGCGGGTGTAGCCCTGGTTGGTCAGTTTCATGTCGATATAGACGGGTCTGTTCAGGTGCATGTGCCCCGAGACCTCGATGTCGTTGACATAGTAGCTGGGTGTGGCCGACTGGCCGAAGGCTGTCACGTTGCAGCGGTTGCCGTCGATGATAATGCGGGCATAGTTCACGTCCGACCCGGGGCAGGGCTTCCATGCGGTCGTGCCATTGTAGTCACGGTACATGGGCACCAGGCGGTAGGTGCCGTTCGCCAGGCCGCTGCCAAAGGCGACCGACACCGTCGGGTAGATATAGTACCAGCAGTCGAGCGACTCCCGCTTTCCCTGGTCATAGACCATCTTCAGGAACGTGTCGCCCTGATACAGTGCCCAGCCGTAGCTGAAGCTGATGGGCTCATCGGTGATGTTGAAGAAGTGGGTGATGACCGTTGCCGTGAAGTCATAGTTGGACGATGTGCGGTTGGCGCTATAGGTGGTGACCTCAAATTGTCTGGCGGTGACCATCAGGTCAGTGCTGCTTCCGCTGCCCGGTTCAATCTGGGTGACCATGGCCTGGTTCATGACGTAGCCGTAGGCTCCATCGACACCACCGGTGCCCTGTGCGTCCGGGTTGAGGATGTTGAGCACAAAGTAGCCGTTGCTCAAGCCGTTCCAGCCCCAGTTGATGTGGTACAGGCCGTCATTATAGCCGTCGCAGACAAAGGCATGCCCGCCGCTCTTCTTGTTGCCGCTGTAGATGATGGGACGACCGGCTGCCAGCTCGCTGTAAATTATGTCCTCCCACTGCGCAGTCGTGAAGAACTTGCGCTGGAGGTACTTGACTTGGGGCTTATAGCCGAAGTAGTCTCTCAGGACCTTGGGGATGTCGTTGCTGTAGGCCGAGGACGAACTCTTCTTGAAGTCCATCCTTAGGGCTTGGGCACAATAGAGCGATAGCTTGCCTGCTTCAAGGCCCTGGGCGCTCAGGGTGTCATTGGTCAGGTAGGAGGACTGTATCAAGTTCCAGTTGAAAGTCGTTACCGGTAGCGCTGGCATGAAGATCTGCAGATTCTCGGTGGTATATCCGGGTACCGTCATGGCTGTGCTCTGCGGGTGCTTCCAGTAGTGCATGACTTGGGCCACTGCGGTGGCCACACAGCCCACATAGGCATGCTTGCCCTCGATGTAGGGCAACTTGATGTTATAAGGCGAGTTCTGGGAGAAAGTGGCGGTCAGCATGGGCGCGATGGGTGCCCTGGAGGTGAGGCTGGCGGTCGCCGTGGCCTGCTGTTGGGACAGGAGGCCGATTTGCTCGGCATAGCTGTCAAGCAGCTCCTGCATGGCCTCGGGTATGTCACCCGTGTCAAGCATGCCCTTGTCGCTGTAGGCCAGCACGGCGGGGGCACGGTCGTCGCCGGCGACGATGACATAACCGCCAGCCGTCGCGTTAAACACATAGTAGGCCGCCTTGTCGGCACCTGTTCTGGCTCCCAGACGAGGGGCCTTGTGGGATAACTTCAGGTCGCTGTGGGGGATCGCATGGCTGGACATGAAACCGGCTGCAATCCGTGCTGCCTGGTTCTCGTTAATGGTCTCGGCCCACGCTATGCGTGTCGCTGTTAGGCTTATCAGAAGAAATAACAATAGGGTTCGGGTCGTTGTTCTTGTCATCACATTACGGGTCTTAATGATACAGAAAAATTAATTATCCAGCGCAAAGATACACATTATTATTGTAAAATAATTGTAAAAAGCAGAAAAATCGCATCTTCTCACTTGTTCTAGCCCCCTAAAAAAGCGAAAGTGTATCTTATTAGTTCAAGTTTTTAAAGTGGCCAACCACTTTAAAAACTTGAGGATAATGGATAAAGGTTAATGGTTAAAGATGGACTCTGGAACAATAGATGATGGCTCTTGCTGGAAAATTATCAGTTTTTCAAGAGTCAATTCATTAACCTTTAACCCATAAACATTAACCAGTGAGCAAGTTATCTACTGGCGAAACTTGAATTATTCATAAAAAAAGACTTCCCCGGGACATGCTGCCTCGCCGTTGAGCGGGCTCACATATCCCGAGGAAATCATGGCTGCTGGTGCTCATGGGCGGCACAGGAGCAGCAGGGTGCGGGCGCGGTGCAACCGCCATGCCGTACCATAGACGCTGTCCTCGTCGCCGTAGAGCGACATCAGCGTGTAATTGGCCAGGGCGGCGATGATGGCCTGCTTGAGGTCGCTGGCCAGCGTCAGCAGCGGGCGGTGACTCACCTCGAGCGTGAGCAGGATGTTCTGCCTCTCGATGTTGAAGTTGATGTTCTTGCTCACGATGTAGCCGCTGATGCGTGCCAGCAGGTCGTCCAGACCCTCGCGCACGCGGCGGTCAACGATGGGTTCGTTACTCGGGTTCACGCCCCAGGCGGTGGCGTTCTCGGCGGGGTGCCAAGCACCCTCGGAGTAGATGGCTTGCTGGATGTCGTCCAGGTCGATGGCGATTTCGATTCGGTATTTCATGGTTTTTAAATGATTTGTCAATTTCTAACTCTTGTCAGTTTTCAGTTTTCAGTTTTCAGTTGTCAGAATGCGGATGCCAATTCCTAATTCCTAATTCCTAATTCCTAATTAAAAAAACTATCTCAGGGCACGGGTGCGCACTTGGGGGGCGATCTTGGTCAGGGCCGTAGCTGGGGAAATGAAGAAGCGTGAGGCGCGGCAGTGTTCCAGCACGTGGTCGATAGCCGACTCGATGCTCAGGCCCTGGTTCGCAAGCTGGCTCACACGCTCGGCGATCTCGTACCACATCTGGCGGCGCAGGCGGCCCTTGGCCAGGCCCATGTCTTCAGGGGTACGGTAGGTGCGGGAGCCGTTGCCTCGCTTGTCATCGGCCTTGAGCAGGTGGCACACGCAGCGATAGGCTCGCTCGTGGTTGACGTGGTAGTGAGGATGACCGTTGGCGATGGTGAATTCGGCTGCCGAGCGGCGGGCTTGGCTCATCTCCATGCCCTGCTCGAGCAGAGCGTCCAGTGTGGGTCGATACAGTGCCAGGAATTCGCTGTCCCGCTGCTGGCACAACTCGCGGTGCAGGATGGTCGATTTCATGTTGTTCATGGTATAATCTGGTGTTTAAAATGGTAAAACAATAATTTTGACGTTGCAAAATTACAACACAATTGGTGATTTGTCAAGTCTTTTTCCCGTTTTTTTTCAAAAATTACCGAAAACAGCCAGAACGCACTTCTCAGGCAATCTCCCTCATATGACAGGTGTAGCTAAATCTCTCATTTCCATGCGCGTGCGCGCATCAACAACATCAACAACGCAGTTTTTCTTAGCTTTCTATTTTCTTCTTAATAGGGGGTGTGGGGGAAATTTTCTTCTTTTTTCTTTACCTTCTTTTTGGGTTTTACTTTGGTTTTGGGTATCTATACAGTGAATAATGCCCCACGCGAAGTCGCAAAGACGCTAAGCTATTAATTATCAATTAAAGACAATGATTAATTGTGGATTAATTCAAGCATCTATTCATCCATACATGTCGCCAATTGTCGTCAATAAGTTGGTAATCAGAAATCATTTAAAATTAGATGCTTAGCGGCTTTGTGACTTTGCGTGAGATTTCTCGGCAGATGATTCGGTGAATGGTTATTGGTTTTGGTTTGGTTTTTATTGGTGAATTGCCAATATTTGTGGTGGCTGGTTTTCAGCTATGCTGGAATTGGGTGGGTGTGAGGCCGGTTATGCGCTTGAAGAACTTGGCGAGGAACGACTGGTTGGGGAAGTTCATGTCGTCGGTGATCTGGGCGATGGATTTGCCGGAGTGCTTGAGGTATATCTTGATGCGGGTGACCAGGGCATCGTCGATCCACTGCTTGGCGCTCTTGCCGCTCACCTGGGCGATGATGGTGCTCAAGTAGCGTGGCGTGAGGCAAAGTTGCGAGGCATAGAAATCGATGGTGTGATGCTCGGGGGCGAAGCGGCTGACAAGTTGGATGAAGTCGGTGAACAGTTGCTGCTCGCGCGTCAGGGCCTGGCGACCGCTCTGCTCCTGCTGGCTCCACAAGTGGTTAGCATACCACAGCAAGGCGCTGACCAGGTGCAGTGTCACCTGGCTGCTGTGTCCCGGCCTCAAGGTGTGGTGGTTGAGCAGCAGGTGCAGGTAGTCGTAGTACTGGGCATCCTCCTCGTCGAGGTGCAGATGGAAGTCGCGCAGGTGCCCGTCAAAGGCCTCTGGAATGCGGTTGCCGATGGCCAGCTGGAACAGGTCATCGCTCAGCGAGAATCCGATGGCCTGGATGTCGCTCGAAGCCTCGTGGTACTCGATGATGCCGTTGGTGCCCAAATAAATCAGGTCGCCGGCCACGATGTAGTGTTCCATCAGGTTGAGCGAGGTGTGTGCCCAGCCCTGCTTGAGGAGCATCATGCGCATCTCGGGGAGGATTGTCGGCGTGCCCTGGAACTGGTCGGCCACGAGGTTGATGCTGATGTTGCGGGCTACCGCCAGGTTCTGTGAGATGTAATTGCCCATCATGTGCTCGTCGTTGTTGTCGATGAGTGACTTGAGCTGGGTGAGGGTGAGTTGTTGCAGTTCGGCCATAGTGTTGCGATGTGTTTCTAGATTTTGGACGTAAAGATAGATAAAAACCGATAAAAACCAAGAAAAAACCCCTTTATTGTACAAATAGGACAATTTTTTCTTGTTTTGGATAGCATGGGGCAGCGACAAGATGGCTAACTTTGCATCGTCAACCAATTACTCATTGATTATGAACAGGATGATAATACTTATGGCAGTAAGCCTCGTGGCGTTGATCTCCCAGGCTCAGACCTTGGAGCAATGCCAGCAGGCCGCCGAGCGCAACTATCCGCTCATTGCCCAGCACGACCTCATCGCCCGCACGACCGACCTCACTGTGGCCAATATCCAGAAAGGGTGGCTGCCGCAGGTGACCGCGACGGCCCAGGCCACCTATCAGAGTGCCGTCACCGCATGGCCCGACGAGATGAAGGGGCTCATGCAGCAGATGGGTGTGGACATGAAGGGGCTGGCCCGCGACCAGTACCGCGTGGGGCTCGACGTGCAGCAGACCGTCTATGACGGCGGGGCCATCAGTGCCCAGAAGCGCGTGGCCCGTGAGCAGGGTGCCGTGCAACAGGCTCAGCTCGATGTGACTTTATATAATGTGCGCCAGCGCGTGAACGAGATGTACTTCTCGCTGCTGCTGCTGGAGGACCAGCTCAAGCTCAACAGCGACCTGCAGGCGCAACTGGCCTCGAGCGAGAAGAAGCTCACCTCGATGGTCAAGCATGGCACCGCCGCCCAGTGTGACCTGAACAACGTCACCGCCGAGCGCCTGAACGTCGTCCAGCAGCAGGTCACGCTCGAGTCGCAGCGCCGCGTGCTGCTGTCGATGCTGTCAACCTTCTGCGGCCTGGAAGTGACCTCTCCGGTCAAGCCCGCCTCCCTGCAGGCAGGGCAAGGCAATAACCGCCCCGAGCTGCGCCTCATCGACAGCCAGCTGAAGCTCGCCGATGCCCAGGAACGTGCCCTCGATGCAGCCCTGCTGCCCCGTGTGGGGTTGTTCGCCCAGGGCTACTATGGCTATCCGGGCTACAACATGTTCAAGGACATGATGGGCCGCGAGTGGTCGTGGAACGGCATGGTGGGTGCCCGGCTGACGTGGAACATCGGTGCCCTCTATACCCGCAAGAACGACAAGGCCAAGATACAGCTGCAACGCGAGTCGGCCCAGAGCCAGCGGGAGACTTTCCTGCTCAATAACCGCCTGGAGCAGATGCAACAGGATGAGACCATCGACCGTTACCGCCGCCTGATGGCCCAGGACGACGAGATAGTCGCCCTGCGGGAGCAGGTGCGCAAGGCCGCCGAGTCCAAGCTCTCTCACGGCATCATCGACGTGAACGACCTGTTGCGCGACATCAACAGCGAGAATGCCGCCCGCGTGCAGCGTTCCATCCACGAGATTGAGATGCTCAAGGGCATGTATGACCTGCAATATACAATTAACGACTAACCAATCCACAAGACGATGAAAAAGATAATATTCATGGCAAGCGTGTCGCTCATGGTGATGCTGGCCGCTTGCAGCAAGAAGGAGAAGGCCTATGACGCCACGGGCACATTCGAGGCCACCGAGGTCACCATCAGTGCCAAGGCCACGGGTGAGTTGAAATCCTTTGACATCACCGAGGGGCAGACCATCGAGGGCGGTGCCCAGGTGGGGCGCATCGACACCTACCAGCTGGAGCTCAAGAAGCAGCAACTCGAGACCCAGCGCGGTCAACTCGCCGCCAGCAAGCGCCAGATGTCATCCAACCGCTCGGCCACCAACAGCCAGCAGCTGGACCTGAACAAGCAGCTGTCATCCATCCAGCAGCAGATCGCCAATGCCCAGCGTGAGCGCCAGCGCTATGCCGAGCTGGTCAAGGATGGTGCCGTGCCCCGCAAGCAGCTCGATGACATCGATAACCAGATCAAGGTGCTCAACCGCCAGATGGAAGCCACACGCGACCAGATACGCAGCAACAATGCCGCCCTGGCCGAGCAGGGCAAGGGCATCAGCGCCCAGATGGACGGCATTGATGCCCAGGTAGCTGGTATCGATGCCCAGCAGCGTCAACTGGATGACCAGATCGCTAATGCCGACATCGTGGCCCCCTACAAGGGCACCGTGCTGGAGAAATATGTCGAGCAGGGCGAGTATGTGACCACAGGCAAGCCGCTGTTCAAGATGGCCGACGTGGAGACGATGTACATCCGTGTCTATGTCACCTCGGCCCAGCTGCAGTCCATCAAGGTGGGCCAGCAGTGCAAGGTGTTTGCCGACTATGGCAACGGGCAACGCAAGGAGTATGCCGGCACGGTAACGTGGATTTCTAGCCGCTCGGAGTTCACGCCCAAGACCATCCTGACCGACGACGAACGTGCCGACCTGGTGTATGCCGTCAAGATCGCCATCAAGAACGACGGCTATGTCAAGATAGGGATGTACGGGGAGGTGAAGTTCTAAAAATCTAGATGCCCTAGAATATCTAGATTATCTAGAATCAATAGGAAATGTAATAATCAACTGGCGATGAATGCGATTGAGGTAAATCATGTCTCTAAGTCCTACGGGAAGGTGACGGCGCTCGACGATGTGTCGTTCACCGTGGGCAAGGGTGAGGTCTTCGGCCTCATCGGGCCTGACGGTGCCGGCAAGACGTCGATGTACCGCATCCTGTGCACCCTGCTGCTGCCGCAGTCGGGTACAGCGACGGTCGATGGCTGTGATGTGGTCAAGCAGATGGCCGACATCCGCCGCAGGGTGGGGTACATGCCGGGCAAGTTCTCGCTCTATCAGGACTTGACCGTGGAGGAAAACCTGCGATTCTTTGCCACGCTGTTCGGCACGACACTCGAGGAGGGCTATGACAGCATCAAGGCGATCTATAGCCAGATCGAGCGTTTCAAGGATCGCAAGGCGGGAGCCCTGTCGGGTGGCATGAAGCAGAAGCTGGCGCTCTCGTGTGCCCTGGTTCACCAGCCCAGCGTCCTCTTCCTCGACGAGCCCACCACAGGCGTTGACCCCGTGTCGCGCAAGGAGTTCTGGGACATGCTGGAGGGACTTCAAGAGCGTGACATCACCATCGTGGCCTCGACGCCTTATCTGGACGAGGTGCGCCGCTGTGGGCGTGTGGCCTTTCTCGATCATGGCCAGGTGCGGGGTATCGGCACACCCGTTGAGATTCTGGAACGCTTTGCCGACGTGTTCAACCCGCCAGGCATCGACCATGTCCAGATGGCTGAGGCCAAGGACGAGAATGTCATCGAGGTGGAACACCTGGTCAAGGCCTTCGGCTCCTTTCATGCGGTCGATGACATCAGTTTCACCGTCAAGCGGGGCGAGATTTTCGGTTTTCTTGGTGCCAACGGTGCAGGCAAGACCACTGCCATGCATATGCTCACGGGCCTGAACCAGCCCACCGGCGGCACGGGCCGCGTGGCAGGTTACGACATCCGCACCGAACATGAGCAGATCAAGAAGCACATCGGCTACATGAGCCAGCGCTTCTCGCTCTATGAGGATCTGACGGTAGAAGAGAACATCCGCCTCTTCGGCGGCATCTACGGCATGAGTGATGCCGACATTTCCCGCAAGACCGATGAGCTGCTCGAGCGCCTGCAGTTCAACGAGCACAAGCAGGATCTTGTCGCCTCGTTGCCGCTGGGGTGGAAGCAGAAGCTCGCCTTCTCGGTATCCATCTTCCATGAGCCAGACATCGTCTTCCTCGACGAGCCCACGGGAGGTGTGGATCCAGCCACGCGGAGGCAGTTCTGGGAACTCATTTATGACGCGGCGGGTCGCGGCATCACGGTGTTTGTCACTACCCATTACATGGATGAGGCCGAGTACTGTGACCGCATCTCGATCATGGTCGATGGCAAAATCAAGGCGATGGGCACTCCCGAAGAATTGAAACAGAAGTTTAACCAGCCAGATATGGATCACGTGTTCACCCATCTGGCGCGTCAAGCGACGCGTAGTAGCGATTAGAGTTTTCAGCTTTCGGTTTTCAGCGGCATCCGCACTCTACTGACAACTGAAAACTGACAACTGAAAACTGACAACTGAAAAAATGAAACAGTTCATCTCATTTGTCATCAAGGAAGCCAAGCACATCCTGCGCGACAAGCGCACGATGCTCATCCTCTTCGGCATGCCGCTAGTGCTGATGCTGCTCTTCGGCTTTGCCATCACCAATGATGTGAAGAATGTGCGCACCGTGGTGGTGACCAGTTCGATGGACCACTTGACGCAGCAGGCAGTTGACAGGCTAGCAGCGTCGGAGTATTTTACCATGACCCAGGTCGTGGGCACTCCCAGGGAAGCCGAGCTGCTCATCAGGGGGCAGAAGGCCGACATGGCTATCGTCTTCGGTCCCGACTTTGCTGCCAAGCGCAGCGGTGTGCAGTTTATTGTTGACGGCGCCGACCCCAATATGGCCCAGATGTGGACCAGCTATGCCACGGCGGTCATCACCAATGCCGATGGCGGAGCCGTCAACTCCAAGATGCTCTATAACCCGCAGCTCAAGTCGGCCTACAACTTCGTGCCCGCCATCATGGGCATGCTGCTGATGCTCGTCTGCGCCATGATGACATCCATCTCGATCGTGCGCGAGAAGGAGAAGGGCACCATGGAGGTGCTGCTCGTCTCTCCCGTCAAGCCCCTCATGATCATCGTCGCCAAGGCCATCCCCTATCTTGTGCTTGCCTTTGCCATCCTCATCATCATCCTGCTGATGGCCCGCTTTGTCCTGGGCGTTCCCCTGGCAGGCTCCCTGATGTGGATTCTCGTGATTTCCACCATCTACATCCTGCTGGCCCTGTCGCTGGGACTGCTCATCTCCAATGTCGCCCAGACCCAGCTCGTGGCGCTGCTGCTGTCGGCGATGGTGCTGCTGATGCCCATCGTGATGCTGAGCGGCATGCTCTTTCCCGTCGAGTCGATGCCTGCCATCCTGCAGTGGGTATCGGCGGTGATTCCGCCGCGGTATTATATCGAGGCGATGCGCAAGTTGATGATTATGGGCGTGGGTGTCGATCAGGTGATACGCGAGCTGGGCATCTTACTGCTCATGACTGTCCTGCTGCTGGCTCTAGCATTGACCACTTTCAAGAAACGATTAGAATGACACTGTGCCCATGACACTGAAATATCTCATACAGAAGGAGTTTATCCAGATTCGCCGCAATGCTTTCCTGCCGCGGCTCATCGTGGCGTTCCCCATCGTCATCATGTGTGTGCTGCCCTGGGTGATGAACATGGAGGTCAAGAACGTCAAGGTCACTGTCGTGGACAATGACCGCTCGACCTTGTCCCAGCAACTGGTGCACAGTGTCGAGGCCAGCAACTACTTCATCTTCAAGGGACAGCAGCCCACCTATCAGGCCGCGTTGCAGGAGGTGGAGCATTCCCGCACCGATGTGGTGATGGTCATTCCTCAGGACTACAGCCGTGACGTGACATTGGGCCGTGAACCCCAGGTGCTCATTGCCGCCAATGCCGTCAACGGCACCAAGGGGTCGATGGGTGCCTCCTACCTGACCCAGATCGTCACCGCCCACACCCGTCCCGAAGTCACGGCGATGCAGTCGCGCGTGTCCACCTTGTTCCTGTACAACAAGCACTTGAACTTCAAGCTCTTCATGATACCCGCGCTGTTTGCCATCGTGATGATGCTGATGACGGGGTTCCTGCCGACGCTCAACATCGTGGGCGAGAAGGAGGCCGGAACCATCGAACAGATCAACGTCACTCCCGTGAGCAAGTGGTCGTTCATCCTGGCCAAACTCATTCCATACTGGATCATCGCCGTGTTTGTCATCACCGTGTGCCTGGTGCTTGCCTGGGCGGTCTATGGCATCACCAGCGTTGGTCCCGTGTGGCTCATCTATGTGCTGGCATTGGCATTGGCGCTGTTCTGGAGCTCCTTCGGACTCATCATCAGCAACTATAGCGACACGATGCAGCAAGCCATCTTTGTGATGTGGTTCTTTGTCGTGATGATGCTCCTGCTCAGTGGCCTGTTCACCCCGTCGCGGTCAATGCCCTCGTGGGCCTATGCCACTACCTATGTCAATCCGATGTCCTACTTCATCGATGCGGTGCGCACCGTGTTTGTCCGCGGTGGCGGGCTGTCCAGCGTGTGGCATCAGCTGCTGGCCCTGCTGGGCATCGGCACCGTCATGGGCACCTGGGCCGTGCTGAGCTACAAGAAAAACTCCTGAAAATAACCTTGCCAAAATGCTGAACCAAAGCCCGATACCTTTTCAGGCTTTAGTCTTGTATTTTGGTGCGGTTGCCCTGGTTGGAAAAGCCGAAGGTTTGGACAATTCGGGAAGATGTTGTAACTTTGTGGATTATACCACTTGATGAATCGGCAAATGATGAAAAGACTCTTATTCACGATATGGTTGTGCTTGTTGACCGCTATGACAGTTACCGCCCAGACCCAGCAGGGCTATGTGAAGACGCTGGGCCGACCTGGTAAGAAGGGCGTGGCCTTGAGTGGCGTGACAGTGCGTGTCAAGGGGGAGCACAATGCGGTGGTGAGCAAACCGGACGGCACGTTCTCATTGATGATGTCTGGCAAGAAGAACGGGCACCCCTATATCTTGCAGCAGGTGCAGAAGAACGGCTATGAGCTGAACGAGAAAGATGTCATTGGCCGTCAGTATGCCTTCTCGACGACGGTACCGTTAACCCTTGTGATGGCCTCGACTAGCCAACTGCAAGCCGACAAGCAGCGTATCGAGAACAATGCTTATAACGCAGCCGAGAAAAGTTACAAGGATAAGATGGCTAAGCTGGAGAAGCAGTTGAGTGAGAAATACATCACGGCGGAGCGGTATCGTGCCGAGATACAGGAATTGCAAGACCACTTCGAGCGCTATCAGTCGTTGATCGAGAGTCTGGCCGACCACTATGCCCACACCGATTATGACGTGCTGACCGAGAAGGAGGCCGAGGTCAATCAGTTGATTGAAGCGGGTGAGCTGGAGAAAGCCAAAGCCCTGATTCACACACTGTTTGACCCCACTTGCGCACTCAAGAGGAATCAAGAGGCGATGGCCCGGCTTGACCAGACGATAGCAGCAGCCCAAGGCGTGATAGACCAGGCCAATGCCGACATGGCGGCAGTGCTCAAACAGCAGGAAAAAGATGCTGAATACCTCTACCAGCTCTACACCATCGCCTTGGCCCGGTTTGACAACGAGAAAGCCTCGCAATACATCCAGACCCGCGCCGAACTTGACCCGACCAACGTCGAGTGGCAGCTTGATGCGGGTCACTACATCCATGACTACAAGGCTGACTATCAGTCGGCCATAAGGTATTTTGAGCGGGGCTTGGCTCAGGCTAGGGCGCAATATGGCGAGCAGAGTGCGCAGGTCGCCACATGTTACAGCTGGATAGGAATTGCGGTTTTCACCGCAACATCCGACTATGACCAAGCGCTCGACTACTTTTACAAGGTACGGGACATCCGTGAAAAAGTTCTAGGAGAGGATCATCAAGAAACAGCTCAATCATGGGCTAACATCGGATTGATGCTTGGCTATCAAGGGCAATATGACCAAGCGCTGAAGATCCTCCTTAAAGCCCTCCCAGTGCTGGAGCGGGATCTGGGTGCTGGACAGGAATACACCATCACACTGCAGAACAACATCGGCCTCATCTACCAGAAGCAGGGCAATGTTAATAAAGCTCTCAGCTATTTCCTGAAGTGTCTGGCGAGCAATGAACAATTGTTCGGGAAAGAGCATTTCAAAACGGGATTGACCCATAACAATCTGGGCTCGACTTACAAGGATCTGGGAAACTATGTCAAGGCCTTGAAGCACCATCTCACGGCACTAGGAATCTTCCAAAATGCTTTTGGCGAAAACCACCCGTTAACGGCCATGTCGATGAATAATCTTGCTGTGGTCTACGACTTGCTCAATCAACGTGACAAGGCGCTGGAGTATTATCACAAGGCTGTCGGAGTGCTGGAGCATATCCATGGCGCGGCCCACGCAAATACCGCATTAGGCTACCAGAATCTGGGAATGGCGTATGAAGAAGGCGGTAATCACAATAAGGCCATCGAGTTTTATGCCAAGGCGGTCTCGGCCTACGGGCAATTGTACGGCTATGAGCATGAAAATACGATCATGGCTTTGTTGAACATCGGGAATGCCTATCTGGCACTGGAAAATCTGACTGAAGCGCTAAGGTATTACAACAGGGCGCTTCAGGGCTTGGAAAAACTGTCTGGCCCTTATGACTCCCTGTCCCGATCCCTCAGAGATCAGATCAGAGAGATTGAGTCGTTGACACGCTATTGATAGTGCCCCGTGGTGTTGCTGGATTGGAAAAGATGTTGTAACTTTGCGGTCTAGACCGAAATTTGAAGAATGAACATGAGACAGATGATGCTGGCCGTGCTGGCCCTGGCCGTGGCGATGAGCGCTGTGTCGCAGCGCAATGTGATGTATATTGACGACTTTGAGATCTATCCTGACTCGACGGTCGTGGTGCCGCTGATGCTGGCCAATTGTGACACGACACGTGGCGTGGAGTTGAAGATGACCCTTCCCGATGGCCTGTCGCTCACGGCGAAGCAGCTTACTGACTATGCCGAGGATGAATATGGCATGACTTTCTTTGGCGGCTTGAGCAATGGCGTGTGGACGCTGGGTATGTACCCGCCGGGTCACGTGAGCTTCCCTCCAGCCGACACCGCTATCATGACGCTGCAATTCACCGCTGCCCCCGACTTCAAGGGCGGTGAGATCATCCTGTGGAAGCAGCATGGGTCGACGAAAAACAACAAGACGATATACTTTGACAATGACACCGCACTGGTCACCGTGCCGACTTCGTCGCTCATCGGCATCCCGATGGACTCGCAGCAAGACAGCGAGCTGTTCTTCAACCTGATGGGGCAGCCCATCGCCTCGCCCGACTCGGTTCCCGTAGCCATCCAGGTGGTGACCGACAAGACCGGCCGCCGCTCGAGCCACAAGGTCTCGGTCAAGCATTAAACCTTGGCACCCGATGGCCGTCTAACAGGGGAAAAGTTAATCAAGCACATTAGGAACAATGAAAAGGATTCTGACTACGTTATTGCTTGTGGTGGCCATCGTGTTGCCGCAGCAGCTGTGGGGACGGGACTTCGGCAACGAGACCCTCAACTATGAGATCGTCTATCACTGGGGCATGATCTGGAAGCATGCCGCCGATGCCTCATTGAGCATCCGCAAGACAAATAGCGGCTACTACGCGCAGCTGACGGGCAAGACGCGCTCGTGGGCCGACAAGGTCTATCCCGTGCGCGACACGCTCAAGTGCACGATGAACAAGGACCTCAAGCCGCTGCAATACGAGAAACTGACCCACGAGAAGGACTACTATGCCCGCGATCTGATCAAGTTCTCCTACAACTATAGCCACACCAGTGCCCACTGCACCCGCTACCGCAAGAGCGGCACGACAAGCATCGACCTGAGTGCCAAGGCCCAGGCCTATGACATGGTGAGCGTGTTCTACATGCTGCGCAATCTGGACTATACCGAGCTGAGCCGCAACAAGAATTACACGACCATCATCTTCTCGGGAAAAGAGAAAGAGTACCTCACCATCAATTACAAGGGTGTGGAAACCATCAAGATGCGTGACGGCAGCAAGCGTCAGGCCCACCGCATCCAGTTCCGCTTCACTCAGCAGGGCGGCAAGAAGTCTAGTGACAACATCACCGTGTGGATGGCGACCGACGAGAGCCGCATCCCGTTGCTGCTGGTCGGCAAGCTGCCCGTCGGCGAGGTGAAGTGTTACTACAAGGGCTGATAGCTGAAAATTATAAGGGGACTTCTATAAATTAGCTTGACATGGATTTTGATCTATTTTTGAGCAGGTTTTGACTCAGCTTCGCAGGAGCATAGCAAGCTATGGTCCAAGAAGATAAGGCAAAAGATGCCAAAAAGAGACAAAAGGCAGTCAATT
>JAFTEU010000078.1 GCA_017453505.1 Muribaculaceae bacterium | reverse complement strand
TTTTTGAGCAGATTTTGACTTAACTTCGCAGGAGCATAGCGAGCTATGGTCCAAGAAGATAAGGCAAAAGGTGCCAAAAAGAAACAAAATCTGGTCAACTAAAAGATTAACATTTCGGTAATTTATAGAAGCCCCCTTAAGTGTCTCGTGTTTAAATGACTATCGCCAACAAGATAGTGAGGTAATTATCAGCTCCTCCTCTAATTGTAGAGGGGGAGTCTTTATAGGTACGACTGGCATGTCATACAGCTGTGTAGAAAGTCCAATCGGGGCGTAGTCACCGACTCCAGACAGGTGATTACACATTTTGCGTTACACATTTTGTTGAATCAAAAAAGTATTGTACTTTTACGTGATAAAACATGAGTTACCTGCATCTCACTTTAATACATACTATATGAATCGCAAGGATTTTGAAATCATGGCCCCTGTAGGCTCCTGGGAATCACTATATGCTGCCCATCAGGGCGGTGCCGACGCCATCTACTTTGGCATCGAGGGATTGAACATGCGCTCGCGCTCCAGCGTCAACTTCACGCTCGAGGACCTGCACACCATCGCCCAGTGGTGCCACGAGCACGGCATGAAGAGTTACCTGACGGTCAACACCATCATCTATGACGAGGACATGGACTACATGCGCCAGATCGTCACCGCCGCCCGCGATGCCCAGGTGAGTGCCATCATCGCCAGTGACATGGCGACCATCCTGTTTGCCCGCTCAATCGGCGTGGAGGTACACATCTCCACCCAGGTCAACGTGAGCAACAGCGAGGCCGTGCGCTACTATGCCCAGTGGGCTGACGTGATGGTGCTGGCCCGCGAGCTGAACCTCGACCAGGTGACCAAAATCACCCATTTCATCGAGGAAAATGATGTTCGCGGACCTCATGGCGACCGCGTCAGGTTAGAGATGTTCTGCCACGCCGCGCTGTGCATGGCGGTGAGCGGCAAGTGCTACATGAGCCTGCATCAGGAGAACACCAGTGCCAACCGCGGTGCATGCCGTCAGATTTGCCGCCGCGGCTACATCGTCACCGACCGCGAGAACGGCGACGAGCTGGCCATCGAGAACAAGTACATCATGTCGCCCAAGGACTTGAAGACCATCCACTTCCTCAACAAGATGGTGGATGCCGGGGTAACCGTCTTCAAGATTGAGGGCAGGGCGCGCGGGCCGGAATATGTGCGCACTGTCGTGGGCTGCTATGACGAGGCGCTGAGGGCCATCTGTGACGGCACCTACGGCGATGAACAGCGCATCAATGGCTGGAACGAGCGTCTGGCCAAGGTGTTCAACCGGGGTTTCTGGGACGGTTACTACATGGGACAACGCTTGGGCGAATGGTCGGCCAAATATGGATCCAGTGCCACTCGAGTGAAGAAATATGTCGCCAAGGGCATACGCTACTACAGCAAACTGGGTGTTGCCGAGTTCCTCATGGAAGCTGGCGAGCTCCACGTGGGCGACGAGGCATGGATCATCGGCCCGACGACGGGCGCTATCCCCTTGACCATCGAGGAAATCCGCGTCGACCTCAAGCCCGTTGAGAAAACCGTCAAGGGCGAACACTTCTCCATCGCCGTGCCCGAGAAAATCCGGCCTAGCGACAAACTCTACCTGTGGAGCCCCGTTCCGCCCAAGAACACCACCAACCCTGACACCGCTACGTGCGAATAACAACAAACCGTATACAGAGAATGAGGACGTCACTTGACGTCCTCATTCTCTGTAATATCCTTGACCACACAGGATTTACGGCATGGTCAGTTTATCATTCAAGGTTCCAAACGAGCCAAGGCCTGGAACATAGTAGTACACCTTTAATGCCGCCTGCTTGCTCGTGGAATCGTACAGGCCTGCATAACCCGATTTATTTCCATCATAATTACCTACCATATAGGCAGTTGCACCAGGTTCATAATCAAAGCAGGGCTGTTCTTGGATATAGACCTTACCATCGTCGTCGATGGTAAAGCAGACGTCATACCCGTCTCCAAACATATCAAGCATACGATAGGTCGATGTTTCACTATCATACTGGAGCACTGGAGACAACGGGTCACTAATGTCACTCTCATAGATGCAGTAACCAATCGTTTCAAAATTACTCTTTTCACGAGTGAGTGTAATGCGGGTAGTGTTGGGAGTTCCAATGGCGGGGTCACTGGCCGATCCATCGAGAGGAACGAGTTTCACGACGCAATAGCTGCTCTCCAGTACACTCAAGCCAGAGATAGATACCCAAACGGTCTTGGATGTCTCTCCCACCTCAAAGAATACGGATTCGCTATAAATCAGAGCCTGTCCACTACTCTCACTGATGGTAATCCCCACACCATAGGCATCGGCCGAGGCATCTCGCTTAATCACAACCGGGACGTCTGAACTAGTTGTCGTTAACGAATACTCAAAGTTATACTCACTAGATTCAAAGCGGATATTCTGTCCGTTAGGGTTACCATTCTTACATTGTACGATAACCCTTGTCGATGTGATGGTGGTTCCTAACGATGGTGACGAATTGGCGATATCAGCATCCGAGAATTTCAGGTCGATGTAGTAAGATTTGTTCAATTCCATGCCGCTAAACGAGACCGTCATGCTCGACTCACTCTCCCCATCGTTAAAATGAACCATCCTGCCTGACGATACATGCTCAGCCATATCACTTGCTATTGTCGGTACAACAAAGGCGGTATAATCACCTTGGCTCTTAGCACGTTTGACCTTTACGGTTACCGAAAGATTGCTCATTGCCGTCTGAGTGGTCTGGGTGGCTTGCAGGAATGAGACATTCTGGGGGCCGCTTGCCTGCTCTGGAGCATAATCATCGACAGGATTCTGTTCCTGATTAAAGTTCATCGCGCCAGCATCATACAATTCGGCAAACTCGGTATAGGGTATCGTCATCACCCACGGATAACTCTCGGGATCGGTTAAAGAGCGTGAAGCCAATTGCAGCTGAGCAGGCCAACCATTCTCCTCGGTGCGCTCAAAACCCTGGCGCAGGCGGCGAATGGTCAGGATGCGGGCATCCTCGCCCCACAACTCGATGCGGCGCTGCACGAGGATTTCCTCGAGCAACGAGCCAGTCTCATCGGTTGTGAGTGCGCCCAGTGTAGAGCCAGACTTCGTGCAACTATATCCCGACACACGCTTGGTCATCAGCTGATTGAGGTAGTTGCGTGCCGTAGTCGTCTGGCCACGGTGGCAAGCAGCCTCGGCTGCCGTGAGATACATCTCCTCTACGCGCATCCAGATGTAGTCACCATCCCACTCCGTGCCTTCAACCGTGTAAAACTTATCCTGGACCATAGCATCTGTGCCAACACCCGTTGTGTTGGTTTTCCACCATACACGACGTGTGTCGTTGGCACTTATCTTGTTATACAGCCAATTGGATATCTGCTTGGGCGCACGCTGTCCATAAGCCGCATTACTCATCATGTGGCTCCATAAAGAGGCATACATGCCCACTTCATCGGTTGGTATATCGGCACCCCACATCACGTTGCCGGCATGAGCATCATTCAGGCCCCTGAATGATGAAACCTCCTGGATGCTCTTGCCACTGGCATTAATAGCACTCACGGCGGAGTTGTAGGCGGTTACCCAGTCCTCCTTGACCAGCGCGATGCGCGCCTTCAAACCCTGTGCCACGGCATATCCGATGTGGTCAGGAGCCTGCTGTGTAGTACCGTTCAACAGATTGATGGCTTGATTGATGTCAGCGTCGATCTGGGCATATACTTGAGCGACAGTGGCTCGATGCAGTCCTGTTGACCAGTTGAAAACCGTGCCGTCATAGATGGGCACGCACAAGTCGCTCTCATGACCCTTATAGGTGCGTGCAAACCACTGAGCCAGCATGAAGTAACTGTAGGCTCGGATAGCATAGGCCTGGCCCTTGATGTAATTGGCGCTGGCACTGGTCATCGATTGCGTGGCTTCGAGCACGTAGTTGGCATTGCCGATCCAAGTGTAATGTGCGTTCCACAAGTCATAACTGCGCCACCCGGTGCTTGTATAGCGGGATTTCACTGTATAACTGGCATCATACCAGAACCAGCCGTTACCCATAGCTCCCATAATCATATCATCGCCCATGACTTCGGCTGCCAGCGTATTGGCACTGATACCGAAGCTATGATGCGTATTACCAGTGGTACTCCAGCCGGCGATACGCATCGAGCGGTAAATCTCGTTAAGGCTATTCTGTGCATCGGTCACATCATAGTCGGTCGTCCCCTTGAGCAGCATGTCAATCAGCTCGGTCACATCATCAATGCTCACAGAGCCATCTTGATTGGCATCGGCCGATGTAACACCCGTCGTGCCCTTGAGCAACATGTCAATCAAGGCCGTGACATCATCGATTGTTATCCGGCCATCCACGTTAACATCGCCAGCACGTGCCGACATAGGCACTAATGCCGGAGACCGGAGTGACAGGATTGATGAAGTTTCTTCTTCTCCACAAGTAGCCTCACGGTCAAAGCCTTGAGACCATGCACTGATGGCGATACAAGACATCGCTACCAATAGCAGAAATGATTTTAAGAAAACTGTCGGTTTTTTCATAATTCGTTTAGAAGAAGCCAATGCAGCCCACAATGGCATTTATTCGTTTAACTCAAGAAGCGGGTACTGAATCACACAATCAGTCATCAACATTTCCAAGTAGTGCAATACGCTTCCACAATTAGTTTAAATCCAAAGATAAGGCAAAGGTAAAAAGAATTTCAGTCAATTGCAATAATCCTGATTATTATTACGGTATTCATCATAAAAAAAGCCCTGCACAATTCATATTGACAGAGCTCCTTATCACGTTTACCTTATGATATCATCACTTTTTCTTAGCAACCGATTTGCGGCGAGGTGCCTTGAGCCGCAGCACTTGAGCACTGCGGGCCGGCAGGTAGAGTTTGAGCCAGCCCAGGTGGGCGTCGGCATAGAGGCCGTCGTGCTCGGTCAAGTGCTTCACGCCCTCGTCGATGTTGCCATAGCCGCCATAACGGGGACTGTCGCTGTCAAATAGGCCCTCGTACTCACCCTCGGGTGCCAGGATAGGATAATCAACGTGGGACTCGGTGGGGCTGAAGTTGAACACAAACACCAGGTTGCCACGCATGTAGGCCAGCACCTGGTCATCGTCCTTGTCCCACAGCTTGCGGACGGCCAGCTTCTGGAAGTTCTTCACACCACCGATGAGATGTATCATGTCGTTGTCCCAATTATTGAGGAACTGGTACTTGAGGTCCTCACGGTCCACGAGATCCCACTGACGGCGGGCATACTTGTAACTCCAGCCGTTACCCTCACGCGGGAAGTCTATCCACTCGGGATGTCCCCACTCGTTGCCCATGAAGTTCAGGTACGCGCCATTGATGAGCGAGGCGGTCACCAGGCGGATCATCTTGTGCAGGGCCATGCCGCGGTCCACAGTGCCATCGTGGTCACCTGTCATCATGTGCCAGTACATCTCCTTGTCGATGAGGCGGAAGATGATGGTCTTGTCTCCCACGAGCGCCTGGTCGTGGCTCTCGGCATAGGAAACGGTCTTCTCGTCAGCACGGCGGTTGGTCAGTTCCCAGAAAATGGATGTCGGCTTCCAGTCCTCGTCCTTGCGCTCCTTGATGGTCTTGATCCAGTAGTCGGGGATGCCCATCGCCATGCGGTAGTCAAAGCCGATGCCGCCGTCCTTGAACTTGCGGGCCAGGCCAGGCATGCCGCTCATCTCCTCGGCAATGGTGATGGCGTGGGGATTGACGGTGTGGATAAGTTCGTTGGCCAGCGTGAGATAGGTGATGGCATTAGTGTCTTCACCACCGTTATAATAGTCGTCATAGCTGCCGAAGGCCTGCCCCAGTCCGTGACTATAGTACAGCATCGAGGTCACGCCATCGAAGCGGAAGCCGTCAAACTTGTACTCCTCCAGCCAGTACTTGCAGTTGGACAGCAGGAAGTTCAACACGGCATTTTTCCCGTAGTCAAAGCACAGCGAGTCCCATGCCGGGTGCTCTCGCTTGTCGTCTCCATAGAAGTACAGGTCACCCGTGCCATCAAAGCAGCCCAGGCCCTCGACCTCGTTCTTGACCGCATGCGAGTGCACGATGTCCATGATGACGGCCACACCAGCGGCATGGGCATCATCGATGAGGTGCTTCAGCTCCTCGGGGGTGCCGAAGCGTGACGAGGCTGCATAGAAACTCGACACGTGGTAACCAAACGAGCCATAGTAGGGATGCTCCTGAATGGCCATGATCTGGATAGCGTTATAGCCGTCGGCCACAATGCGCGGCAAGACGTTGACGCGGAATTCCTCATAGGTGCCTACTCCCTCGCGGTTCTGTGCCATACCGATGTGGCACTCATAGATGAGCAGCGGCTTGATGTTAGGCACAAAGTCCTTGACCTTGAAGTCGTAGGATTCCTCTGGAGCCCACACCTGAGCCGAGAAGATGTAAGTTTTCTCATCCTGCACCACGCGGGTAGCATAGGCAGGAATGCGCTCGCCTTCCCCACCCTGCCAGTGCACACGCAGCTTGTACAGGTCGCCGTGATGCATGGCCCGCTCGGGCAAAATGATTTCCCAGTTACCGCCGTCAAGGCGCTTGAGGCGATAGGGAGCACACTCACGCCAGTCGTTAAACTGCCCGACGAGGTATACCTCGGTCGCGTTAGGTGCCCATTCACGAAACACCCATCCTCTATCGGCAGTCGGGTGAAGGCCATAATAATTATAGGCATTGGCAAAGTCCACGAGATTTCCTGTGCCACCCGTCAACTCGGCAATCTTGTTGATAGCGTCCTGATGACGGCCATTGATGGCATCACTATAGGGTTCCAGCCACGGGTCGTCATTGATAATGGCGAGATTCTTTTTCTTCCTCATAATCGCACAACTCTTGATTGGTGATGAGCACAAAGGTACTATTTTACCGCCATTCATGCAGACATTTCTTCCAGATTTTACAATCTTGCATCCGAAATCGATTGCAAATCAACGGCAATTTCTAAGAAAAAATGCCCGATAAATGACGAGATATTAAAAAATTCATTATATTCCCATCTTTGACAGTTTGT
>JAFTEU010000077.1 GCA_017453505.1 Muribaculaceae bacterium | reverse complement strand
CTTTTAGTTGACCAGATTTTGTTTCTTTTTGGCACCTTTTGCCTTATCTTCTTGGACCATAGCTCGCTATGCTCCTGCGAAGTTAAGTCAAAATCTGCTCAAAAATAAATCAAAATCAATGTCAAGCTAATTTATAGAAGTCCCCATAAAACGTCAGGCAACGAGCTGCAACCCGTTGCCTGACGTTTTATACTAAAGCCCCTTACATCTTACTGGGCCAGCAGCTGGATAGCTGCGCCTCCACCTGGAGCCAGGTGCAGGTTGAGCACGGTGCTACGATCCACGTCCAAGCGACGGATGGTCATCGGATAGGGATTGGTACGGTAGTCAGCATCCGGACCATCCTCGTAGATGATAGCCACATAGCGCTTGTCCGCATCCAGGAAATCGAGTGGCAAGGTGAGGTCACGAGCCTGGTCATCGGTCACACTGCCGACGTACCAGTTGTCGGTACCTCGCTGCTCACGTGCATAGGTCACATACTTACCTATCGCTGCATGGGGCACCAGGGTACGCTGCCAGTCGGTGGGCACGTCCTCGATGAACTTGAAGGCTGGCTGATGCTCATAGTTCTCAATCTGGTCAGCGGCCATGTGACCGGGACTGTAGATGACGATATACTCGGCCAGCTGATGGGCCAGCGTCGTCTGGGGACGGGTGCCGGGCACCGAGTCGTTGCGGTACTCCATGATGCCAGGTGTAAAGTCCATCGGGCCACCCAAACCACGGGTGAACGGCAAGACACACTCATGATAAGGAGGATTGCCGCCACGACGATCAAACGCATTGTACTCCTGACCACGCATGCTCTCGGTGCCGATGAGGTTAGGCCACGTGCGCTGGATACCGCTGGGCATGGCACCCTCGTGATTAACAATCATCAGGTGATGACGCGCGGCGGCCTCGATGACCTTGCGGAAGTGCTGCACACCCCACTGTGAGTGCTGCAGTTCACCATTGTAGAAATGCGAGTTCACATAGCCCGTCTTGACCGTGTTGATGCCCAGCGATTCATACAGGCGGAAAGCGTCTTCCATCTGGTTCTCGTAGTTCTGGGCAGCACCTCCCGTTTCGTTATGGGCGATGATGCGCACTCCACGCTCGGCGGCATAGCGGCACAAGCCCTCCAGGTCATAGTCGGGATAGGCACGTGTGAAGCTGAACCCGTCACCATGGCGGGTCCAATCGGTATCCCAGCCGTAGTTCCAACCCTCCACCAGCACGCCGCCCATGCCATGACGGGCTGCAAAGTCGATGTAGCGCTTGGTGTTAGTTGTGGTAGCGCCATGGCGCTCTCCCTGAGACCACGTCCAGCGCTGCTTCTGCAATGCCCACCAGATACCGACATATTTTGTCGGCTTCACCCATGACGTATCATCGATTTTGCAGGGTTCGTTCAGGTTCAAGGCCATGCGAGAGAGCAACAGGTCGGCTGCAGTTCGGCCGATGATGATGGCACGCCATGGCGAGACGCGGGTATCTCCCACCCTCACCTTGTCACCGTTCTTCCAAGGCACGAGGTCGGCCTTGAGCATGGTGCCGTCATGTGAGAAATTCATCGTCGAGTAGTCAGTCAAGTTGGCATCCATGATGGCCATGTAGAGCGAGTCGTTGACTTCAAGGGTAACAGGGCCGGCCATATTCCCCTTCTGGCTCACAGGCTCACGGGTGTAGATGCCCTCATAATAGGCAGTGAGAGCCGGTATCGACCAGGCAAAAGCATCGCTGGGCAGGGCAAACTGCGTCACCTCGTCCATGATGACAAAGTCCTGCAGCCCACGCTGGCGCGGGAACTCGTAACGGAAAGCAATACCATCATCATAGGCGCGGAACACCACCGTCAACTGCCGCTTGTCGACACTTTTTTCCTGCAAGGTAGCCTTCAGCTCGTTATAGTGGTTACGCACCAGAGCGTCCTCTCCCCAAGGCTGGCCCCAAATCTCGTCAAGAGTCGAGCGAGAGGTCTTACCCAGCTTGAAATTGCCCTTCAAGTCTCCATCCTTGAGTACAAAGCCCAGTTCCGACTGGCCGATAATCAACTCATTGCCTCGACTCACCTGATACCAAGCTCGACCGCCATCCACGCCGACGGTCACCGTGAGCGATCCGTCGGGCGATGACAGTTTCAGGTTTCCTGCAAAAGCAATCGAGCTGATTGCCAAGCATATCAAGACAAAAAAGAAAAATCTTTTCATATCTTTCAAGTGTTACATTTGTTAATTCCAAGTTTACGAATGCAAATATAGCAATTTTTTCCCATTTTAGGCACATCTAACGGCCAAACTTTTAGTTTTTAGGGAAAAACGGGAGGCTTCATTGCGGTAAAAACCTCCCGATCAAGTGTAATCAGGGCAGAATAGAAGAAGCAGGCAAGAGATTCTGCCCTGATTCAGAATCAAGGTTTCACTTGGGTGTCACACCACTGGCGGTCACCGTGACATAATAGTCACGGTCCAGGACAACGTCAAAGTCAGGCGTTTGCGCCCCACCGCCATTGTTATTGAAGATGAGGTGCTCGGTCTCACCAGCACTGGTAAACTCCCAGTAGGTGTAGTTCACGCCATCTACCGTCTTGGTACCCGTGGGCTGAGCTCCTGGCCAACCGCCAAAGAATTCCTTATCACCCCAGGCATACAGGGTAATAGCGTCCCAACCCGTCTGGTCTTCAACATAGATGTAGTGAGTCTCGCCAGGCGTGGGCTCGGGAGTGTCACCGCCACCAATATAGTTATTAGGATCTATCTCGGTCACGCCGCTCGCGGTTACTTCCAGATAGATGTCATGGTCGATGGTGTAAGCATAGTCAGCCAACTGCGTGCCCCCACCAGCGTTGTTGAAGATGAGATTCTCGCTCAAGCCAGTGTTGGCTTCTCCCATGTCAAAGTAGGTGTAGGTCACGCCCTTGATGGTCTGCTCGCCAGTGGGAGCCATGCCGGGCCAACCTCCGTTCAAGTCGTTCACGTCGCCCCACATGTAGAGCGTGATGTCGTCCCAACCGGTCTTGTTGACGATGAATACAGCATAGCCCTCATGCTGAACGACAACAGGCTCACCCAGTTCCTCAACACCGCTGGCGGTCACGCGCAGGTAAACGTCACGGTCGATGGTGAAGTTGAAGTCGGCCAGCTGAGAGCCTTCACCGTTGTTGAAGATGAGGTTCTCGTTCAAGCCAGTGTTGGCTGCACCCATATCGAAGTAAGTGTACTCGGTACCTCCTATCTTCTGTTTGCCAGTGGGTGCCATGCCGGGCCAATCACCGTTCAGGTTGTTCACGTCGCCCCACATGTACAGGTTCAGATTATTCCATCCTGTCTCGTCGAGCACATAGACCACATAGCCGTCATGCTCAATCTCGGGGCCTTCACCACTCCAGTAGTAGCTCTCCCAACGCTCGCCCCACACGTTGGTAAAGGTGCCAAGACCAGGATTATCGGTATGGTTAGCCATTTCACCCTTGACGGTGAACTCGGTACCCTGGGTCGCGCTGTAGAAGCGGAAACCGTCGGCCAGCGTCTTGCCATTGACAAACGTGGCAGGATCCAGGTAGATGCCCCACTTGATGTCACTGCCGGAAGCCTTCATGAGTTTCCACTCGTCCTTGCCCATCGACGCGCTATCGCCGTTGAACGCACCCATGATGTAGATCTCCTCATCTACGGCGGTGCCATAGGGGGCTATAAACTCGAGCAGGATGCGGTCGGCACGCGTCTCAAACTGCTGGCGCTCGTGGTCAAAGATGATGTCCTCATCCTTGGAGCAACCGGTCATCACACTAACGACAGCCAGCAGCGCCACTATCAGACTATATATATTCCTTGTTTTCATATCGTTATCATTGATTTGGGATTACAATTAATAATTGGGATTCTGGATGAGGCCCGGGTTAACCGACAGCGCTGACTGCGGCAGCGGATACCATTCATACTTGGCATTGCGCTGGGCAGGCAGGTCGATGCCAGCCTCGGTAGCACGACCCCAGAACCACCAGGTGCCCTGGGTAAACTTGTTGAAGCGGCGCAAGTCGGTACGGCGACGGTTTCCCTCACCCAGATACTCCTTACCCCACTCGCTCAGCATCCAGTCCATGTCAAAGGCGGTAAAGCCTGGTCCGGGAATGGAGAGCGCCGAAGCACGGTTGGCAGCGGTAAAGTAGCGCTGACGCACAGCATCAACATAGTTACGTGCCTCGCCGCTGTTGCCCTTGCGCATCTCACACTCGGCCACATTGTAATAAGCCTCGGCCAAGCGGAACTGCACATCGTCGATCGACTTGAAACCACCGGCATCATCAGCAGGATAAAGGGGATACTTGACCAGTCGAACACCAGAGTTGGTTTCCCCCCAGCGCGGGCTCATCACTGTCTCGAGGGTGCGGCCCTGGTTCAAGAATGTTCCCACCTGATCGACATAGACCAGATCCTGGCCATCACGGTCCGCATCGGCCTTGAGCACGTCACCAGTGCCGAAATTGGCACGCATCACGCCCTTGAGGAACATGCCAGGACCATGCGTCTTAGTAGTCACATTATATATATAATTCTGCTTGCGGATGTCGCGGTCGTCAAAGCGCTCGTAGGGGGCTCCCAACTTGTCATTATAGGGCGCATCAAGGAAGCAGTTGGCACCTTCACTGCCACCGGTGGGCAGCACCGTGCCGGCATTGTCAAAGCTGGGCACGAGGCACACGCAGTTCCATGCGCCGATACCATCATAGGACTGGCCGAAATAGTCGGCATAACCATACCACATACCCACCATCGTGCGCACGTTGCTGATGGCATTAGCCGCCCCCTGACCATCCTCTGCCGCAAGGGCAAAGATAACCTCGGGGCACTTCACGTTGTCAATGCTGTACAGGTCACGGTAGTTATCAGCGAGGCGGTAGGTACCATAATCGCCGTTAATGATCTGCTTGGACAAGGCCTCGCACTCGTCATAGTGAGCCTCCTTGATAAAGACCTCGGCATTGAGCAGGAGACGCGCCTTCAACAGGCGGTTCATGGCCTGGTTAGCGCGGTTAACGGTGCTGCGAGTACCGTCTTCCTTAGCCAGCTGCATGTAGGTCTCGTCCAGCTCGGTAATGATGAAGTCATAGATTTTCTTGCAGGAGGTGTCCCAATCGGGATCGGCTGTGCCAGGCACCTCGCTGCCAGCCTTGACATTCAAGGGCAGGGCTCCGCCCCACAGCTCGAACAGGCAATAGTAGTTCCAGGCGCGGACGGTGCGCACCTCGGCCACATACTGGTTGAGACGATCCTGGCTCATGCCCAAGTCATCGGCATTGAGTCCCTCCAGGTCGTTGAGCAGCAGATTGGCCAGACCAACCGCTGTCCATGCACCTGACCAAGCATTCTGGATGATCGTGGACTCGCTGTTCCAGTTCTGCCACGAGAGCACCGTCTTCATGGCCTCGTCCCAACCCCACTGGCCACCATTCCACACACGCCAGGTCAACTGGTCGGCAGGATACTCGCTCAAGTGGAAAAAATTCTCGCCAGCAAGGGTCGATGATGTCTGGTTATAGATGGCAGCCACTGCACCCTTGACACTGGCTTCGTTCTGATAATACACGGTGGCGTCGATGCGGTCGTTGACCTTCTCGTCGAGATCGGTACAAGAAGCCAGACCCAGCACGCTCACGGCTATTGCAATAATGATATATTTAAAATCTTTCATAATCATTTGTCTATTTATTGATTAGTGGAAACGAACTGTCACACCCAGGGTGAACTGGAAGGCCTGAGGATAGGCACTGTTGACATCGATACCCGGGGTGATACCGGTCGAGGTGACAATCGAGGGGTCATTGCCCTTGTAGCCCGTGAGGGTGAACAGGTTCTTGGCCGACAGATAGACGCGCAGGCTCTCGAGCAGGTTGCGCTTCTTGGGCATGAAGGTGTAGCCCAGTGTCACGTTGTCGAGTTTAAAGTAGTCACCATTCTCGAGGAAATAGCTTGAAATGATGCTACCACCAGCATTCACGTCGGCATAGTCAGTATAGGCCGAAGCCAGCACGTTGTCGGTACCACAACCCTTGAGACCCATGCCATAACGGCGCATGTTGAAGATCTTGTAATCGAAGGCACCACGCATCAGCATGCTCAAGTCCCAATTGTTCCATGTGAACGAGTTGGTCCACGAGAGGAAATGCTTGGGGGAGCCGTTGCCGATGTTGCGTTTCCAGGAGGGATCGGCCTGCGCTGCGGGAATGGCATTCCCGTCGTTGTCATAGACCATCAACAGGCCGTTCTCATCGATGCCTGCATGCTCAAAGCCGTAATACTGGCCGATGGTGCCGCCTTCCTCCACGCGGAAGAAGTACTCACTCGTGCCCACACCAGGCTTGCGGTACAGGTCCAGGTAACTCATCTGATAGACATCGCTAGAGAGCTTGGTGAGCTTGGTCTTGCCGGTACTCCAGTTGATGCCCGTTGTCCACTTGACGGCGGTGTTGGTCAGCACATCATAGTCGAGCACGACCTCGACACCGGTATTCCGGGTCGTTCCCACGTTGACGAGAATCGAATTATAAATGAACGGAGGCTGCGGGGCTGTGTAGTAATAGAGCAGATCCTGACTGCGGCGGTCGTAGTACTCCACACTACCACGCAGGCGGCTATCCAGCGCCACAAAGTCCACACCCACGTTGAACGCGGTCGACTTCTCCCAAGCCAGATCGGGGTTGGCGTTGACCGAGGGGGCATAACCGTTAATCCACTCGCCATCGATATAGTAGGCACCATAGCCGCTGTAAGTAGAGAGTGACTGATAGGCATTAAAGTCGCTGCGGCCCGTCACACCATAGGAAACGCGGGGCTTCAGGCTCTGGAAAGTGCGGGAAAATCCCTCGGCAAACGGAGTGCGGATGATTTCCCAGGCCAGCGAGGCCGAGGGGAAACTACCCCACTTCTTGTTCACACCGAACTTGGTGCTACCCTCACGACGCATCGATACTGACGCGAACAACATGTCACGGTAATTATAGTTCAAGCGGCCAAAGAAGCCGATGAGGGTCGATTCGGACGAGCCGGCCCACAAGTTAGCCTTGCCGTCACGCAGATAGGTTCCGTTAGCGATTCCATGATAAGTCATGCTATCATAGACGAAGCCCATGTTCTCATTACCACTCTGCTCCCAGCGGGTACGTTCCCAGGAATAACCCAAGACGGCCTTGAGCTGGTGGTCATCAAGGGTCAGGGTGTAGTTGCCCAGCCACTCCAGGCGGTTGGTCCACCACTTCTGGTAATTGATGTTGGCTCGACCAGCATATCCGTTCCAGTAGCTCTCACTCGAGGTACTGGGGGTGTAGAAATTGGATTTCAGGTCATTGTACTGCAGCGCATAGCTCAGGGAGGTGTTGAGGTAATGACGGTCGGTCTGGATGAGGTTGACCTTGACATCACCATTACCCAGCACGTAGATGCGGTCGCCGTTGCTCACATTGTTCTTCAAGTCGTTCACCGGGTTGTGAATGTCGGTGGGGCTATTGGGCTGGTAGTATGAGCCGTCCTCGTTAAACACGGGAATAGTCGGGTTCATTGTCAAGGCGGTGTCAAACAGGCCATCGTTACCCCATTTCTCATGCACCTTACGGCCCGAGAGTGACGCATTGAACTGCAGGAAGTTGTCCAGTACACGCTGCTCACCGACGAAGCGGGCACCATATTCCTCACGGCCAGACACAATGTCGAGACCGTTGCCACGCTTGTAGTTGACCGAGGCACCGAAGTAGCCGTTCTTGGTCGAACTGTCAATCGAGAGATACTGGTTCAGGTTGTAGCTCATGGGGCGGGTAATCTCGTCCCACCAGTTGGTGTCGCCGCCATAGTCCTGGCCGCGACGCGAACGGCGGAACTCCTCGGTGGTGAGGATACGAGGCTTGGGTTTCGCCAGGTTGGCAGCGATGTAGCTGTCATAGGTGACCGTGGTCACACCCGGAGCGCCAGCCCCTTTCTTGGTCGTCACGAGGATAACGCCATTGGCACCACGAGTACCGTAGATGGCTGCCGAACCGGCATCCTTCAGCACAGTGATGCTCTCAACATCCTGTGTCGCGATGTTGCGCAAGTCGCCACCAGCGATGCCATCAATGACGATGAGGGGACCGTTAGAGGCTGTGAGCGAACCTGCGCCACGCACCTGGAAATCGGTCATCGAGTTGGGGTTGGCTGCAGCAGCGGTACTCACGTTGAGACCAGCCACCTTACCTGCCACCAGGGCGAGAGGGTCGCTGGCAACACCTTGGTTAAACTGCTTCTTGTCGATCTGAACGACCGAACTTGAGATTTCCTTCTTGGCCAGTGAGCCGTAGCCCACAACCACAACCTCGTTGAGCTGTGAACGCTCCTCGGCGAGGGTGATCTCAAAGTGGTTCTGGCCATTGATAGCCACTTCCTGGGTCTCAAAACCGATGTAAGAGACTACCAGGGTTCCGTTACTCGGGGCGTTCTCGATGGTAAACCGGCCATCAAAGTCGGTAACGCTTCCGTTAGTCGTGCCCTTGACGGCAACACTGGCACCGATCAGATCCTCACCGGTTTCATCCACGATGTGGCCAGTGACGGTCAGTGTCTGTGCCGAAATGCCCAGGGCAAACATGAGTGCAGCACACACCAGCAGCGCGCGTTGCAACAATCCTGTTTTACATTTCTTCATGTTAACTGAAAATTTAAATTATAATTAGTTGATTCGGAAAATGTCTAAGGTTGGATTCGGCTATCAATCAAACATCGCAAAATTAATATGCACGCGGGCAACAAAAATGGCCATCAAATAAAAATCAAAGCCAACAAAACACATAACGCACTATTAACTAGCTATTTACACAAAACCAAATAAGGCAAGAATCTAAGCATTTTCACATGCAAAAACTCGGAAAACACAACTGCTTCCGAGTTCTGATAGATGATTGAGGGGATGCTTTTTACCTGTCGATGACCTTGACGCAGGCCTCGAAATTATCCTTATCCAGGGCACGGGCCTTGAGTTTGGAACGATAGGTATAAATCGTGGTGATACTGGCACGCAGAATGGCTGCAATCTTCTGATTATCGGTAATACCTAGGCGAATGAGCGCCAGCACGCGCGACTCGGTCGTCAGGCGCTTGCCCTGCTTCACCTCGATCTGGCCATCTTCCTGCAACAATTTATTCAACTCATCGACAAAGGTCGGATAGATGTTCAAGAAGGCGTTGTCAAAGTTCTCATAGAACAACCGGGCGTTTTCATTCCCAAAGCTGGCACTTTTCAATTCCCGCACCAGTTCCTCGCTCTTGCGGTCACGGTGCAGTCGATAGAGGGCCTTGCGTTGTTCCTCGCCACGGTCGATAAAACGGCTGGACAAGGTCAAGAAACGGGCGATATACTCCTCCTTGATTTTCTCACGCTCGCGCAGCAGCCCGTTAGCCTCGTGCAATTCCTCAACGGTGTCACCCAGCTGGGCATTGACCTGCCTGAGTTGCTCGTTGATGGCCCGCTTCTGCTCATTCAGTCGGCGATAACGCTTCAACAACTGGTAGATGGCAATCACACCGCCCACGAGCAGCAGGGCAATGACCGAAATAGCCACCAGCAGCCACATCATGTTGCGGCGGCCCAGTTCCTGCTTGGTCTGGTAGGCATCCAGGATTTTGGGAACGATGCGTGAAGACTGGATATTGCGCAAGCGCGTGCCATAGAAGTTAGCGTCATCCACCGCCACACGCATGTAACGGTAGGCCCTGTCAATGTCTCCCTCGTCAAACAGGCGGTCGGCAATCGTCCTCAATGACGTGTTCTCGCGGATGCATCCCTCCAGGTCACTCTCGGCGCTCTTGATCAGGTAGCGCATCTGTTCCTGTTTGTCACCCATCTGGAAGTAGTAGAACGATATCATGCTGGTGATGATCGAGTAAAGCCTCTGCCCGCTGTGATAATTCTGTATCACACCTTGCAGCAGTTCTATGGCTTGGCGGGGCTTGCGGTTGTCAGCATGACACTCGGCAACAGTGAGCAGGTAGTGCACGTTGCCGGGCGGCACATCGATTGCCGTAATGCGGCGACGCAGGTCAACAAGCTGCTGAACATACTCCTGTCCATACTGTGTGCCCTGCATGTATTCGGCCTGATAGATGTAAAGGTCGGTCTGGGTGCGGTGATACTGGATGAGTTGGTCGGGTGTCAACATTGCCGTGTCAATCGAGGACAACGTCTGCTGCGCTTTGTCCATCAGGCATGCTGTGGACAAGATATGGGCCAGTCCTAATTTAGCCTCATTCAATATCTTGACATCGCCCATCGACTCGGCCACCCGTATCGCTGATGTCACATAGGCATAGGCCGAGTCATACTGGTAGGCAGCGTACTCGTCATAGAGTTTCATCATCGCGTCATAACGACCACCGAGGGTTTTCTCCCTACCCAAGTCGGCCTTCATGGCTGCCAAGCGTTGCTCTTTGGCAGCCACAAGTCGGGGCTGGGCATCGATCAGGCTGTCCAGCCGATGAAACACGCCAGATGACATCGCGCCATGGGCATTCAGGCCCAGCGCGATTGCGAGGCACGTCACTATCACTCTATATAATGGCAATCGAGTTCTCTCCATCCGTTCAATGCCGATTCATCAATGCTTATAACCCCAGCAGGATGTCAATCAGTGTCGTCACATCGCCAATCGATACTTCACCGTCGTTGTCCACATCGGCCTGTTTTATCAGCTCATCATCAACCGAAGACGACAGCAGGATATCAATCAATGCCGTCACGTCGGCAATATTGACCTCCCCATCCAGGTTCACATCACCCAGCAAGTCGTCACTAGCTGGTTCCCCTTTATAATATACCTTGTAACCTCCAGCAGGAATGCTGAAACTCTGAGTAGCATTAAGTGTTACCGGAGTGGCTGTCAACCCAGCACCGATGTTGTCCACATCGATAGCCAGTTTCCACTCGCCGGCTTCCAGTCCGGTCACTACTGTATTAACTGCGCTGGTACCCAGATTGAGCACCACGAGAGCAGTTTGATTGTTGTGGTGGCGGGTGTAGGCCATCAAGTTGGTGTTGCCCGTGGTGAGGAAGGTGACCTCGCTGGCACGGTTGCCATTGTCGATGAGGACGTCACAACTGTGCTTGAGCGCCGTCAACGCCTTAACGGTATTCTGCATCTTGCTGTCGACCGTGTTCCAGTTGATGGGCGTGCGGTTGAAGTAGTCAAGTTTCCTCGACAACAGGTAGCCTGTTTCCTGCCCATTGTAGATCAGTGGCATACCGTAAAGCGTAAAGGTCAACACCGTGAAGGCATAGACATTGTTGCCATATTGAGTATTCATCGAACTGTTATAGTTCTGGTCGTGGTTGGTGAGATAGACCATACGGCTCATGTCGGTGAAACGCAAGTCGCCCACCAGGTTGCGGCACTGGTTGAGCACGCCCGTGGGATTGCTCTTGTTGTTGACCAGCCCGCTCTGGAAGCCCCATGCATAGTCGTAGTCCCAACCGCACACCAGCAGTCGCTGCACACTGTTGGCCATGTCGCCCTCACCCAGCATGGTGATAGTCTTGCCTGGCTTGTGCTCCTTCAGCGCCTTGATGGCACGGGTCCAGAACTCGGTGGGGATTGTGGGGCTGCTGATGTAGTCACAACGGTAACCGTCGATGTCGGCCTGGTCGATCCAGTAGGTCATCGCCTCGATCATTGCAAGCTGTGTTGCCTCCTTGCTATAGTCGAGCTGATAGACGTCACCATAGCCGTTGGGGCTAGTGAGCGTCGAGTTGTAATACTCACGATGCTGGGTAATCCACACGTTGTCCTTGGCCGTGTGATTAGCCACCCAGTCGAGCCACACCTGCATGCCACGTTGATGGGCTGCCGCGACAAATGCCTTCAAATCGGCCATGGTGCCGAAGTCACTGTTCACCGCATGGTAGTCGCGAGGAGCATAGGGGCTGCCCAGTGAGCCAATTCGGCCTTGAACACCACGGGGATGGATGGGCATGAGCCAGATGACATCAACACCCAAGTCCTTGAGGTAGTCCAGACGCTGCTGAGCCGCAGCAAGGGTTCCCTGGTTTGTAAAGTTATAAAGATCAAGTTGATAGATGACATTCTGATTGGGGACAAAAGCGCTCTCGCCGGCCCCAATCACCTTCTTGAGCTGTCCCATCACATAGTAGCCATGGTTGGTGTAAGAGCCATCTACACGCCCCGACTCATTGTTCCATGTGAAAATCAGACCCGTGGGAGTTGCCAGTGAGCCGGTATAGGTCCACTTGTAAATCTTGTTGCCACTCTGAGTTTCTCCCTTGTAGGTCATCTCAGGGCCAGGCCATGAAGTACCCACATAAGTGCGGCCGTCGGTATTGCCTTCCCACACCCAGATCTTGGGCGCGTCGTTCACCGTTCCGTCGGCTTCAAAGAACACACATACCTCGCTATCGCTCGATAACGCAGGTTCATAGACCGCTGCCACCGCCAGGAGCGATACCATCATCAAGATGGCAAAAAATGACAATAATCGTTTCATCTTGGTTATTCTTGTTTTATCCGGTTGTTTTTTTACAAAGGTACATATAAAATATGCATCCCGACAACCATCTAACCAAAAATCTAACTGTCCCGAGCCAACAAACTCCTAAAAACCACTAATTTGACTTCATGTCCATCTCAACAAAATCAAACTGGATGTCACGCATTCCGATTCATGATAAAGCCTATAATCATCGATTCCACGGCTGAAAAAAACGGCTTTTCAAGAGTGGCTATGGTTTATTCGGCATATTTTTATTATCTTTGCCGATTGTAACCCATTCCGGTCAATGAATGAACAGACCTGAATGATAAAGCATCATGGCTTATGAACAGATTTGTAGAACTGATTCCAAGACAGAGTGCCAAGTATGGCGAGCGCGAGGCACTGCGCTTTCGTGACTATGAAACGCAGGTGTGGTCTTCCATCACGTGGAACGGCTTTGCCGAGCGAATAGACCGTGCGGCCGGAGCGTTGCTTGTCAATGGTGTTGAACCCCATGGTCGTGTGTGCATCTTCACACACAACTGCCCCGAAGTGCTGATTATCCACTTTGGTGCATTCTATAACCGCGCGATTCCCGTGCCCATCTATGCCACAAGCAGCCGTGACGAGGTAGCCTATATCGTCAACGACTCTGGCGCGACGATCCTCTTCGTCGGAGACCAGGGCCAGTATGACATTGCCCGTCTGGTCTTAGATGACTGCCCTAGCCTCAAGTTCATTGTAACTCTGCATCCGCAAGTGGTGCGCCAGCCGGACGACAAGTCGACACTGACGTGGGAAGAGTTCATCTCGACGGGTGACAAGCTGGGCAAGGAGGTGCTCGACGAGCTTGAGAGCCGCAAGCAGGCGGGTCAACCTGATGACACGATGTACCTGATCTACACCTCGGGGACGACGGGCGTGCCCAAAGGCGTGATGCTCACCCACAACAACATGAGCTCGGCCATGGATGCCCATCTGGAGCGCTTCGATGCCATCATCGACGACAAGACCGATATCTCACTGAGTTTCCTGCCGTTCAGCCATGTGTTTGAACTGGGGTGGACGATGGTGTGCCTGATTGCAGGCATCCGCGTGGCCATCAACTACAATACCAAGGAAATCCAGCGTGCCGTCAAGGAGGTGCAGCCCAACTACATGTGCAGTGTACCGCGCTTCTGGGAGAAGGTTTATACCGCTATCAATGACAACCTGCAACAGGCCAAACCTGTCGTGCGCATGATGGTCAAGCAAGCGATCCGCGTGGGCAAGACCAGAAACATGAAGTATGCACGCCTGGGGAAGAAAGCTCCTGCCGTCATCGAAAAGCAGTACCAGTACTTTGAGAAAAAAGTCTATTGCAAATTGCGCGGTGCCATCGGCGTGACCGACGGCAAACTGTTCCCCACTGCCGGAGCGATGCTAAGCGACAACATCACCGAATTTCTGCATGCCGTGGGAATCAACATCTGCATCGGTTACGGCCTCAGCGAGACCAATGCGTCGGTGAGCTTCTACACTGAGCCAGGCTGGACACTTGGCACCGTGGGCATGCCCATCTCAAGCCTTCAGGTCAAGATCGGTGAGCAGAACGAAATCCTGGTCAAGGGTCCCACAGTGATGAAGGGGTATTACAATAAGCCTGAGGAAACCGCCAAGGCCATTGATGCCGACGGTTGGTTCCACACCGGTGACTGCGGCGAGCTCGCTCCCACGGGCGAAATCATCCTGACCGAGCGTCTCAAGGACCTGTACAAGACCAGTAACGGCAAGTATATCGCTCCACAAGTGCTCGAGACCATGCTTGGCCAAGACAAGTACATCGAGCAAGTCGCCATCATCGGTGACGGCCGCAAGTATGTATCGGCCCTCATTGTACCTGACTTTGAAGAGCTCAAGGCCTATGCCGACAAGAAGCACATCGATCACAATTCCATCGAGGACCTGGTGAACAATCCCGACATCCGCAAGATGATTGAGGAACGCATCAATGACTACCAGAAGGGGCTTGCCAGCTATGAGCAGATCAAGCGCTTCGTGCTGTTGCCCAAAGCCTTCACCATGGAGAGCGGTGAGCTCACCAACACCCTCAAAATACGCCGCGCCGTGATCAACAAACGCTACCGTCCGCTCATCGATGCGATGTATGCCGCCGACTACCGCAAGAAAAAAGACAAACAAGAATAATGATTACACAAGAACAACTCAAGGACTTACAACAACGCAAAGAAGACCTCAAGCACTATCTTGACATCGACAACAAGAAGATTGAGGTCGAGGAAGAGGAACTGCGCACCCATGTGCCCGACTTCTGGCAGGATCAGAAGGCTGCAGAGGCCCAAATGAAGAAAATCAAGGCCCTGCGCAACTGGATCAACGGCTGCGAGGAAGTGGAACTTGCCGTTGACGAGGTAGCCACTGGCTTTGACTTTGTCAAGGAAGGGCTTGTCGAGGAAAGTGAGCTCGACAGCTTGTACAGCAAGGCTCTGGGCCTGCTTGAGAAGCTGGAGCTGCGCAACATGCTGCGCCACGACGAGGACAAGATGGACGCAATATTAAAAATCAACTCGGGTGCCGGTGGCACCGAGAGTCAGGACTGGGCTTCGATGCTGATGCGCATGTATCTGCGCTGGTGTGAGCGCCACGGCTACAAGACTGCCATCGAGCACATCATCGACGGTGATGAGGCCGGAATCAAGAGTGTGACCATCAGTATCGAGGGCGACTTTGCCTATGGCTACCTCAAGAGCGAGAACGGCGTGCACCGCCTGGTGCGCGTGTCGCCCTACAATGCCCAGGGAAAACGCATGACATCGTTTGCATCGGTCTTCGTTACCCCGCTGGTCGATGACACCATCGAGATCACACTCGACCCGGCCCGTATCTCATGGGACACCTTCCGCAGTGGCGGTGCCGGTGGTCAGAACGTGAACAAGGTGGAATCGGGTGTGCGTGTGCGTTACCAGTACAAGGATCCCTACACCGGTGAGGAAGAGGAAATCCTCGTCGAGAACACCGAGACGCGCGATCAACCCAAGAACCGCGAGAATGCCCTGCGCAACCTGCGATCCATCCTTTACAACAAGGAGTTGGAACATCGCCGTGAGGAGCAGCGCAAAGTCGAGGACAGCAAGAAGAAAATTGAATGGGGCAGCCAGATACGCAGCTACGTCTTTGATGACCGTCGCGTGAAGGATCACCGCACCAACCACCAGACGAGTGACGTCGGTGGTGTGATGGACGGCGACCTCGACGACTTCATTAAGGCCTACCTAATGGAGTTTGCCGAGAGCTAACCTCTCCCACATCTCTTGTTTTTCACTATTAACGACCACCATCAGATTTCATTAAGTCACATGAACGACAAGTTTACTATCGTCAAGGTCAGCGGCAAGATTGTCGAGAAAGCCGACGAGCTGCGCACCTTTGTCAAGGCGTTTGCAGGCATCAAGGGCAAGAAGATGCTCATCTTCAGCGGTAACATGATGGCCCAGGAAATCGGCAACAAGCTGGGCATCAAGACCAAGCTGATCGATGACCGTCCCGTCGTGGATGCCGGAACGCTCAAGTTGCTCACTATGGTCTATGGCGGACTGGTGAGCCGGCTCTTCGTCTCACTGCTGCAGGGCAACAAGGTGAATGCCCTGGGCGTAACTGGTGCCGACATGAATCTGGTCACCAGCGCCAGGCTGACTGACGGCAAACTGGGAGAGACAGGCCAAGTGCGTCACGTCAACACGGCTGGCATCGCCCAGTTGCTCGATGCGGGCATCGTGCCGGTTCTCGCTCCCATCACCCATGACGGCCGCGGTAACCTGCTCTTTAACGAGACCGACGCTCTGGCTGCCGAGATTGCCCGCGCACTGGCCTTGAGATTTGACATCACACTCATCTACTGCTTCGAGAAGAAGGGTGTGCTGCTCAACCCGCATGACCCTGACAGCGTGGTGGCCAACCTGCGCCGTTCCCAGTACAAGGCGCTGCGCGACATGGATATCATCAAGGACTGGTTTGTCAACAAGCTGGACAACGCGTTCACCGCGATCGACCATGGCGTGAAGGAGGTCATCATCACCAGCCCGGCCCAGCTGAGTCATCCCGACAAGGGCACTCACATCAAGGGTTGACGCCCTGTTTGGCACAGGATTTGCAAGACTAACGGCAAAGAACGAGAAAACTAACAACTAAGGACTCATAACTTAAAAACATCATCAAGAAATGAAGGTTGCGATTGTTGGCGCCAGCGGCGCTGTGGGACAAGAATTCATGCGTGTCCTCGATGAACAGAATTTCCCTGTTACTGAACTCGTGTTGTTCGGCTCGGAACGCAGTGCCGGACGCATTTTCACCTTCCGTGGCAAGGACCACGTGGTCAAGCTCTTGCAACACAACGACGACTTTAAGGACATCGACATCGCCTTTGTAGCCATGGGTGCCGGGCCTGCCCGCGAGTTCGCCCCCACGATCACCAAGCACGGCTGCATCATGATCGACAACAGCAGCGCCTTCCGCATGGATGACGACGTGCCCCTGGTCGTGCCCGAGGTCAACGGTGAGGATGCCCTCAACACCCCGCGCAACATCATTGCCAACCCCAATTGCTCGACCATCATCATGGTCGTCGCCCTCAAGCCACTCGATGACCTGTCACACATCAAGAACGTGCAGGTAGCCACCTATCAGGCCGCCAGCGGTGCTGGCATGGAGGCGATGTACGAACTCGCCTTGCAGACCAGTGAAATCGCTGTCGGCAAGGAAGAACTGACCGTGCGTCATTTCCAGCACGAGCTTGCCTATAACGTCATCCCCCACATCGACATCTTCCAGGATAACGATTACACCCGTGAGGAGATGAAGATGGTCAAGGAGACCTGCAAGATCATGCACAGCGACATCCGCGTGAGCGCCACCTGCGTGCGCGTACCCGTCATGCGTGCCCACAGCGAGGCCGTGTGGATCGAGTGCGAGAAACCCATCACCCCCGAGGAGGCCCGTGCCGCCCTGCAGCTGGCACCCGGTGTCGTCGTCGTCGATGACCCGCGCAGCAACCGCTACCCCATGCCCATCGACTGCTCGGGCAAGGATCCGGTCTATGTGGGACGCATCCGCGTCGATACCAGCAGCGACAACGGGCTCACCTTCTGGCTCTGTGGCGACCAGATCAAGAAGGGTGCTGCCCTCAACGCCGTCCAGATTGGCCAGTACCTCATCGCCCACCGCAAGAAATAAAACTGAACTAACTAAAAAGTCACTAAAGGGGAACTCCTTTTGATGACTTTTTTATCATTTTTTCATTAAAGTATATAGAAATCTAAGAATTCCTTTCTATATTTGCAACTGTTACAAAGCAAGATCCAGTATGGAAAAGACTAATGTTATCGAGCATATCAAGCAAATCGGTCTTGAAGTTTTGCCACAGAACAGCAGATTGTTTCTCTATGGCTCTCGCGCCCGTGGGAATGAACACGAGGGAAGCGATTGGGACTTGCTCATCCTTCTTGACAAGGACTCGTTAGCATTTAAAGATTATGATCTGATTTTTCCATTTCGAGAATATGGATGGGATATTGGCGAAGAGATCAACCCGCATATCTATACTATAGAGCAGTGGAACCGATGGGGATTCATGCCCTTTCACAAAAATGTTGAACAAGACAAACATGTGTTAATATGAGCCTGTCAGAAGATGAACGCCAGACCCTAGTCCTCCTTGAATTGCAGAAAGCGGAACAGACTCTAGAGGAAATCGACATCCTGTCCCAGGCCAATCACTGGAATGGGGCAGCCAATCGTCTATATTATGCCGTCTTCCATGCTGTTAACGCCCTATTGATTCATGATGGACACGAGGCCCATACACATCGAAGATCACATGCGATTTTTGGGATGCACAATATCAAAACAGGTGTTTTCCCAAAAGAGTATGGACGTCTTTACAGCACATTGCAGACCATGCGAGAAGAAAGTGATTACAATTGTGTCTATAATGTGACACAACAAGAAATCGAGGATGGCATTGAACCCGCCAAGCAGTTTATTGCCGCAATTCAGAAATATGTGTCCAAACCATGACGGTACTACCCCTTGTTTTGTCCAGAGTCGCCATCCTGGTTACGGCTGAGTTTCTGGAAAGCCGAGGGGGTAAGACCCACATTCTCCTTAAAAATAGTGGTAAAATTGCTGCGTGACTTATACCCCAGGCTGTTGGCGATGCCCTCGATGGTATAATTACCATAGTTGCTGGTGTCCATCAGTCGCCGGCAAGCCTCCTTGATGCGGTAACCGTTCAGAAACGCACTAAAGTTGCATTGCATGCAATTATTGATGGCCTGCGACACATACTTGCTGTTGCTGTCCACCAGCTCGGCCAACCTTGATAGTGAGAATGACTCTGAAAAGACCTCTGGCGACGACTCCATCAGTGCTGTTATTCTCTCCAGTAGTTCTCTGTCAGCCTGAGAGGGTTCTTCTTCAGTTGGTTCCTTATTGACGCTTTCTGTAATGGTAAACTGCATCTCTTTATTGGAATTGAGCAACGCGACATTCTTCTCATAAAGCAGGCGGTTGGTGCGCTTAGTCTTCCGATAGTTGACATAGAGCACCGCAAGGAAACCAAGCGCCAGCAGTGTGATGATGACAGCACTCCACAGCAAGATGGCTTGCATGCGATGCCTGTAAGTCATTTCACGGACACGCTCCCTCGTCTGCTCCAACTCAAAGTTCAGTTTTGCTTGGTCCATCTTACCCAGGCGGCTCTTATTGATGAACTCATCCTTGCTGGTGTAGTAGAGCAAAGCATACTTGTCGGCCAGAGCTATGTTTCCCTCCATCTCATAGTGTTGCTTGATGAGTTGCAGCACCTCCAGCAGTTCAAATGGCATCTCATTCTCACGCAGGTACTGCTCCTGTTGTAACAGCAGTCTCAAAGCCCCGGCCCTATTCCCGTCCTTTAACAAAAAGATATATTGGCAATTCTTCACCATTGATAGCAATGTGATTAAATCCTTATCACTGCAATACTCTGGACGAGGAATTGGCACACTCAGCGCATCAAACGCCTTTGTATAATCGCCCGAATTATAGTATTCTGTTGCGAGACAAAGGACATCAGAAAGATCCATTGAGAAGCCACATCGTTTTTTTATCTCTGAATATGATTGGATTTCACCTGCCACATCATGAGTTTTATCAAACAATATCGCTGTATACATCAAATTGGAAGTGGCAGATTCAAGATAATCCCTGTATTGATCCTTATTCTCTAGTGTTATTTCATCACGAATAAGATTAAAGACTTTCTTATAACCATCCATGATACTATTATTATAGACAAAATTATTCTCTATGTTGTTCCTGATTGCAGTAAATGCCGCCTCATCTGCCGCAATAAAAATCTGTTCTGGCTTCAACCCATGCTCTTCAGCTATCTGCTTTGCTTTGAGATGATTTTCTGCTGCAATTTGATAGTTATAGTAATCAAGCAGATATGTAAGACTCATATACCTATACGCACTACAGCATGATACTATTTCGGCAAATGACAGTTTTCCCCTACCATATTTGCTCGCCTGGATATTGGCACACAACATGGCACTATCTATATAGTTAAGATTATGGTACCTGTTTAGTAGGCTATCAAACTCTTCGTATGATAGATTGTAAAATCTATCAAAAGTCCTGTTATCTGTCGCACGGGCATGCGCCAACAAAGTGCTACAAACAGCCCAAAGTGTAATAAAAAAACGATAATATCTCATGTTTATGACGTTCATCTTTGGTCACAAAGGTAAACATATCCTCGATATTTCCAAAATCAATGCTTTAGAAAAACGATACACTCATCATATTATCAGTGTCCGCAAATAAAAGTCGAACAGAGATGCCCTCACAAAGAGTCGCCACAGCCCCTCTTCAACTGTGACGACCTTTAACAATCTATTACTATATCGTTGGTTAAAATCAGAGAGCCAGACGAAGGCCAAGATTCCAGTCCTCAACTAAAGGGGCCGCAGGCATACGTGATGAAACTCGACACATATTGGCATCAGCATCCCATGCGCCACCGCGACTCATATGTCCGGTTCCGCTCTGTGGGCCAACAGGGTCGATCTGCGGCTCACTCGGATATTCGCCATAAATATCACTACACCATTCATATACACTGCCACTCATGTCATATAGCCCCAACTCGTTAGCTGCCTTAGTCGCGACATGATGCGGCATGGGTGGAGGAGTGAGATACGAATTCACCCGATACCATGCAATATCTTCAATCGTATTACTGCCTGAATACATAAAGCCCTGGCTCTTGTTGCCTCCACGAGCAGCGAATTCCCATTCTGCCTCTGTAGGCATGCGAAAGTTTTTACCCGTCAAGCGATTTAATTCAGCAATGAAATCACAACACTCAAACCAATTGACCATTTCTACTGGATTTTTAGGATCCCGATATTCACTTGGGTTATTACCCATCACGGCCTGCCAGAGTTCCTGTGTCACCTCGGTCTGAGCGATGTAGTAACTTGATAGCGTAACTTCATGAACTGGCAGTTCATCACTATAAACCCATTCCCCCTGTTCCTTGGTACCGCCCATCATAAAGGTGCCCCCCCTCGACAGGAATCATGGTGAAAGACACACCATTGACAGTAAAAACCTCGGGCTGGGGTGCCTCGGCTGGCCATTCGCCCTTGAGCAGATAATCAATCAGTGCTGTTACATCATCGATGGACACGCTGCCATTTAGATCCACGTCACCACGAACAAATTCGGTTCCCTCGTCTGCCAGCGCTGGAATCGAGAAACACAGCACTGCAAAGAGCGCAAAAATAGTTTTTTTCATCTTTGTGTAAGTTTTTATGGCTCATTTGAGCCTGTTAATAAAATATATGAAAGATACATTGATTCACTTCACGACTTTGGCTGTTTGGATGGTACCGTCGGTGTAGGTAGCCACGGCAATGCAGATGCCATCAGGTTCAAGCATTTCCTGACCCGCCATGTTGTAGTATTTCACACTAGCGACCGCCTTGCCAGCTGAAATCTCCTTAATGTTAACATTAGGCTCGCACTCAAACACCTCCAGATAAACAATGTCCGATGCGCTCATCTCACCATTATCACAGAGGTAATACACCTGGATGCCAATTTGATGGTTGAAGAAGGGCTCGTAACCATCGGCATTGGTGCGGTAGAAATAACAATAGTTGTTGCGGATATCGATACCAGTAAAGTTATATGGTATCAATGCGTTATCCTGTTCCAAGTCATAAGAATAATCATCGGCGCTGAAGGTGAAGGGCTGGTCATCATCAGTAAAAACACTGAAATAAATACGACTCGGATCCATGTGCTTGCCCTCTGTAGTATGTTTGTTGATGTTGTAAGTGAACTTACTGTAGCCTGTCTCATTACCACAGTCATGCCATTGGATGGCTGTGGGGTTTTCAGGAATGCCATCCCCTGCATATTCGGGTTCAATACCGCAATACACGATGTTGGAAGCATTGCGAATGCCGTCAACCGTGTAGTACACCTGTATACCTATTCGCCTTGAAAATAAGGGTTTAAAGCCCTCTGCGTTTGTACGATATAACGAGGTGACATTTGGTGTCAACTGATGACTTATCCATTGACACGGCAATTCTGTTTTATCCTCGTCAAGTCCATTATAATCACTCGCCAGGAAGGTGAATATCTGGTCATCATCGGTATAAATACTATAACTCATACGATCCACATCAATCAGATTGCCATCAATGTCATAGGGTTTAATGACGTGATAGAAAGCACTGCCTCCGCTCTCGTTGCCACAGTCATACCATGCATTGACAAAACCAGTGTCCGCCTCATCCAGACTAGGATCTGCAGGCACAGCGGGGACAATTCTGCTATATAGTGTGTTCCAATCCATATAGCCTGTGAAGTCAAGGTTACGGTTATTCCAAATTCCGGCAAGACCACTCATCTGAGTAGGCCATTCCGCATTCACATCTCCATAGGTATCATTCATCGCTATTGTGTCCCCATTAATGGTGTAAGTCATCTCTGTAGTGCGTTCATCCACTGTATAAGAGATTAAACCATCTGATGCAATATCCACATCAACCTTTTTGAGCATAATGCCTATTTCTTCATCATCATTCCAATAAATGAATTGATTCATGGGAACAATGATCGTAGTACTATCATCAGTAAGGGTACCTTTAACCCAAGATCCCCCGATACCATATATGGGGTCTTTCAGAAAAACCTCACCATTTTCACCATAAACGATAGAAGCCTTGCCACTCTGCGACACACACATCAATCCGTCATAAGTAGGCACTAGAGATTCACCACTCACGAAATAATCAACCAATTTTCCTTCAGGTTGCTCTGTGATAATCAATGGAGGTTCAACATACGGGCGTTCTGTATATACTGTGCCATAGTCAATGCTGCTATTCCATAAACCGCTATCGTGCCATACCGCACTCAAACCAGTCATTGCTGCATTCTCAGGGAACCCAGCATCCACATTGCCTTTGGTGCCTTCAAGGTAGATACTAGTGCCATCTATGGTATAAACAGCCTCGGTCACTTGCTCATGGACTGTGAACACAATCCTGACCCTCGAGCCATCACCTCCTGGTGGATAAGTGTAGTCTGTACTCGCCCAACACATATCTAGTGTAATGCCGTTTTCCGTTTCATAGAGAGTTTGACCCATTGGCACGGTTATTTTCTTACCGTCTTGGCTTAAGGTTCCCTCCACCCAATAACCAGTCTTAATGCCATAAACCGGATTCTGCAAATAGACCTTATTCTCCTCGCCATAAATGACATAAACTTTTCCGCTCTGTTGAACCACTTCTAACGAGCCATCAGAATTTCGGGCAAAAGCGCCTCCTGAGCGGTTATAAGCTTTAATCTCGCCAGCAGGCCGCTCTTGAATGACAGAGACTAGGGCAGGACTGATTTGTCCCTGTTGCTTCAAGATCTTTACACTGTCAGCGATTATCCCATATTCGGGAGCAATCGAGGCTGACCTAGTCAGCGGTCTGTAGCCTTCTGTCAGGTAATCATCTGCCGCCGCACCTAGGGCGGCCACTGAGACTAAAAGTAATAGGAATCTCTTCATAATATAAAATGTTTAAATGTTATTGTAATTGAACGAGTTTTTCGAGGGGCGGTTGGATGTCATCCAGTGCAAAAGTACATTCAAACAAGTAATAAAGGATAATTATTTGTGATTCAGGTGTTCTAATTCAAGAATACGACCTAAAAGGACGCAAAAAACGGTGCATTGCGCCCCATTGAACACGTTTTTCCAGAGCATTCATGAAGAAGCAGAACCGCTCACCAGGTGAAAAGATAAACATGGCGGTCAACTATGTCAATTCCTAATTTTTGAGTAATTTTGTCTGATTTCTTGGGCGAAGCCAGATCGGAGTTTCGGACAAGAAGTAATTTATCTATTTTTTCACTCAATCAACTGATGATGTATAAGCGAGAATTTACACCTGATTTTATTACTGAGCTCAAGGAGAACGAGATCTTTGTGTTCGGCAGCAACCTGGGCGGGATGCATGGCGGCGGGGCCGCTCGTGCTGCCTACAACCGCTTTGGTGCCATCTGGGGCCAGGGGGTGGGCCTGCAAGGCAGCAGCTATGCCATCCCCACCATGCATGGCGGACCCGAGGCCATCAAGCCCTACGTTGACGAGTTCATCGAGTTTGCCACCCAGCATCCAGACATGAAGTTCCTGGTCACGCCCATCGGTTGCGGTATCGCCGGCTTTACTCCCAGCGACATCGCTCCGCTTTTCAAGGGGAGTCTCGATATTGACAATATTATCCTCCCCCACTCGTTTGTCGATATCCTCACCAAGGGTTAATCAAGCCTTAGTGTTCTACTTTTCTATACTACCGATAAGAGGCATCAAGATCCTCGGCAGCCGGTACCTCATACCGGGTGCCTGTTGCCTCGTGAATGCGGCGGCTGGCCTTGGGCCCCATGCCAGGACGTGAGAGCACGGGGCGAAAGCCACTGGAATTGCGCTTGTAGTGGCCATTCTCCTCCTGTCGGATGACACCGTCATTATACTTCACAATCATGTGATAAGCCATCTGGCGCCAGCGCTTCACCATCTGGTCGCCCACCTCACAGCCGTAATCGGTCAGCAGATCGATTGCCTGTCCGCGGTCGCTCTGCATCTGTTCAAGGGCACGCTTTTCCATCTCGGGCTGTCGGGCAAAGTAACTGGCTTGCAACGAGTCACGCACCTGCTGCAGTTCGGGATAGAGCAGGCTCCATCGCGTATATACCATGTTGCTGACCCAATTGCACACCCAGTAGGCGCTCTCCTCGCTGAAGGTGAACGCATCGGCATTGGGGTCGTTGTAGCAATGCGGCACACGGCTAGCGCAGCAATAGACGGGCGTATAGGCAACCATGCCGCTGTCGTCATTTCCCCACCAGATCACGCCGCCCACCTCGCGCGGCAAGAAGCCACGCAGCTGGCACACCCAGGTGAAGGCAGTGTGAGCCGTCGCTACCGGGCGCTCGTGGAACATGGTAGTACCGCCATCATTGTAGCGCAACGGCTGCGGACGGAATGGGCTGTCATAGACACCTGCGCCAGGATCATCGTCCATGGCCAGAGGCGTGTCCTCAAAGCGGTCGCGCAGGCACTCAATGACATCGTTGACGGTAAGGCGCTTGTCGGGGACAATCCACATGGGCAACGGCTCCACCTCGCTCATGGGTTTCTTACCCTCGACGTAGGGAAGGTAGCGATCCATGCCTGTAGTCAGCCGGCGGTAGATGGCCCACACACGCGTGTCGCCCAGGCGGCGACCGCCGAAGGTGGGCGGATTGTAGGCATCACAGAAGCTGAACTCGCTGTCTTTGCCCTTGAAGTAGCCGCGCTTGCGGGCAAAACTGATGCAGTTGGGCGAAATCTTGACATTAGCCGTATCGCTCAGGTCGACACGGCGGATGCGGCTCTGGTTGGAATGTGCCAACACGGCATTATCGGGCACACGCACAGCCATCCACACGACACTCTTGCTGCCTGGCCCGCACCCCGACATCTCCAGGATCCAGGCCTCGTTGGGGTCGCAGACTGTGAACGACTCACCCGAGCTGCAGAAGCCGTATTTGCTGGCCAGACTCGTCATCACATCAATCGCCTCACGAGCCGTGCGGGCACGTTGCAGCCCCAAGTCCATCAATGAGCCATAGTCGATGATGCCCTTACGGTCAATCAGCTCCCCACGGCCCTCAAAGGTCGTCTCGCCGATGGCCACCTGCCACTCGTTGATGTTACCCGTGACCAGATAGGTCTCGGGTGCCTCGGGAATCTGGCCATGATAGATACGCGTGTCGCGGTCATAAATCTTGCGCATCGTGCCGGCAGGGTGCTTGCCAGCCTCATAGCGGTACATCTTGTGGCATGCACCCCAGGAGTCGATGTTATAGGTACACAGGACCGATCCGTCGGCACTCGCCTTCTTGCCGACAAGGATGCTCGTGCATGCATCCATCCGCGGTACAATCAACTCCACCGCAGCCAGTAGTAACAAAAGTCTCTTCATT
>JAFTEU010000076.1 GCA_017453505.1 Muribaculaceae bacterium | reverse complement strand
TGCCCCTGTAATGCCTGACGGGGTAAGGGGATGCTGTGTGAGAACCATACATTACCACAGCCATGACGGCAAGAAAACCGTCAAATCGGACACCTGACAGCTAAATCTGGCCGCATGACTATGAGTTGCGGATTTTAGGTAAAAACAAAAAACAATAGCAAATGTGTCAAAAAATTTGCACAAATTGATATTTTTATCTAATTTTGCATCGGATTAAGAAGCAGTATGGCGGCTTGTCGCTCGTTAACATATTGGTTGCGAGAGGAAAGTCCGGGCAACGCAGAGCATCACATTTCTTAACGGGAAGCTGTGGGAGACCGCAGGGTTAAGGTGACAGAAAACAACCGCCGCACTCTGTGCGGTAAGGGTGAAAAGGTTGGGTAAGAGCCCACCGGGCATTGTGGTGACACAGTGCGCCGCACTACCTGTGAGTTGCAAGTTCATGTATACCGGCATCTAAGGGCTGCTCGTCCATTGCCGGGGGGTAGAACGCTATACCGGCGCAGCAATGCGCTGGACAGATAAATGACAGGCACCTGTCCCTCGAGACAGGCACATAACCCGGCTTACAGCCATACTGTCTTTTTTCTTTAGAATGAGAAAGCATAACCAACCCGTCACGGGAGTGACACCTCAACACATCGGGAACGAATAATTATTATGGCACGAAAAGAAGAACTAGAGCGCATGTGGGAGCGCACCCTGGATTACTTGTTTAACCAGCGACCAGCATTTGAACGGCAAGGGGCCAGTGGCTATAAACCCGGCCTTGACACCAGCTATGCTCTTGACAAGGTGTATCATGAGCCTCACAAGAGGTACCGTATCATCCACATCGCAGGCACTAATGGCAAAGGGTCAACAGCCCACTTGATCGCATCTTGTCTGCAGCAATGCGGATACCGCGTGGGGTTGTTCACATCACCCCACTTTGTGGATTTCAGGGAACGCATTCGCGTTAACGGCAAGAAAATCAGCCGCAACTACGTCATGCAATGGGTCGCTGACTACCGCAAGAACCCTATTGAAGGTTACGAGCCTTCATTTTTTGAGTTAACATCGACAATGGCGTTTGATTACTTCGCCTGGCGCAATGTCAACGTTGCGGTTGTCGAGACCGGTTTGGGTGGACGTCTGGACAGCACCAATATCGTCACTCCCGAATTGAGCATCATCACCAATATCGGTCTGGAGCACCAGCAGTTCCTGGGCAACACCCTCGAGGAAATCGCCAGCGAGAAGGCCGGTATCATCAAGCATGGGCATCCAGTGGTTATCGGCAATGCTGACGGTGTGGTACGCGACGTGTTCGAGCGTGAGGCCAAGCGGCTGTATGCCGACATCCGTTTCGCTCAAGACAAGCCCGAAGTCCTGTCGGCCAAGCATGTGGACGGTGTCCTCAGGCTGGAGACCCGTAATTATGGCAATCTAGACTGTGAACTCACCGGTGACTACCAAGTCGAAAACTGCAACACAGTGCTCACGGCATTCAACATGCTCAAGCGAATGAAATACCGTGTCAAGGAAAGCGCCCTGCGCGAGGGATTTGCCCGTGTCGTTGAGAACACTAGCCTGATGGGCCGATGGATGAAAATCGGCACAAAGCCATTGACCGTCTGCGACTCGGCACACAATCCTCCTGGCTTCACCCAGGTGATGAAGCAGCTCAAGCTAGAACGCTTCGACAAGCTGCATATGGTGCTCGGTTTCATGGCCGACAAGAATGTGGCCGAAATGCTGGACATGCTGCCCAAGAGCACGCTCATGTATTTCACCCAAGCCCAGACTCCACGCTCGCTCAAGGCAACCGACCTGCAACGCATTGCTACAGGCATGGGATTCCAGGGCGAGGCCTATGACGATGTGACCGCCGCACTTGCCGCAGCACGACAAGCAGCCGGTGAGAGCGATCTGGTTTATATTGGCGGCAGCATGTATGTCCTTGCAGAGCTTCTCAAGTCGCTCGGATATGACGACCAGTAAATCAGTCACATCGCCTTCATCAGCACATATAGATCAGGCCCGGAACATTACAATGATAAAGTTCCGGGCCTGATTATTTGGCGCTCCGATGATGGATGCTATACCTGTTTCCTACTCACCACGCGACATCAATCCTCAGGAGCCTCGTCGATGAGTTCAAGGAACTGATCGAGCTTGGGAGTGATGATTATCTGGGTGCGGCGATTGCGCTGCTTACCCACTGCCGTGTCATTGCTGGCCAAGGGATTGTACTCACCACGGCCACCGGCGGTCAGTCGCTTGGGATCCACGCCATACTGGTTCTGGAGAGCTTGTACTACCGATGAAGCACGCAGGCAGGAGAGGTCCCAGTTGTTGCGGATGTTCTCACGGCTGATGGGCACATTGTCGGTGTTGCCCTCGATGAGCACGTCATAGTCTTGATAGTCATTGATGATCTTGGCAATCTTGGCCAGTGTCTCGGCAGCGCGGTCACTGATCTCATAGGAGCCGCTCTTGTAGAGCATGTTGTCGGCCAGCGAGATATAGACCACACCCTTCAACACCTGGACATCGACATCCTTGAGTTCCTCCTTAGACAGGGAGCGGGTCAACTTATTGGTCAGAGCCATGTTGAGCGAGTCGCTCTTGGTATTCAGGTCGGTCAAGTGACGGATGTACTGGTTACTCTCATTGATCTGGTCCACAAGTTTCTCAATCGAGATATTGCTCTGGCTGGAATTGACCAGACTCTTGTCAAGCGACTGCTGCAGTGACTTGTAGTCAGCCTTGGCTTCAGCCAGCTGATCCTCGAGCGAGGACACACGGGCATTGGCGGCAGCAAGTTGCTCCTTGGCTTGCTGATAATCGATCATCATCTCCTTGCCACGTTCCAGCAAGGCTTGATTAGTCTGTCTGCAATCTTCAAGATCCTTCTTGCTGGCGCAGCTGCTCACGAGCACAAGACCCACCAGCGCGGTCATCATTAAAACTTTCTTCTTCATTATTGTGTACTTAAAACAACTGTTATTATTCGTTACAATATCCTTTAGACGTAGAAAACAAGATAATGTTGCATTGAATTTAAATGATTTAACAAAAACAATTTCCTATTATTGTTTTTTAGCAATTTGCGGGTGTCACAAGCTGCATATCGAGTCACTCAGGCCATCATGAACGAAAAATGTGTAGATTTATGAGAGAAAAATCGCCTTGATATTCATCAACGGTAAAAAAATCACTAACTTTGCAGATTAAATAATAAAGAAAATGAATCCACACGACAAAAAACAATTGCTGCTGGACAGCCGATACCTGCGCATGACGCAGATCTGGGCTGAAAATTCTTATTGCCGCCGCCGGCAGGTGGGCGCTCTGCTCGTCAAGGACAAGATGATCATCAGTGACGGCTACAATGGCACGCCGGCAGGATTTGAGAACGTGTGCGAGGAAGAGGACCACACCAAGCCCTACGTCCTGCATGCCGAGGCCAATGCCATCACCAAGGTGGCACGCAGCAACAACAGCAGCGACGGTGCGACGCTCTACATCACCACATCGCCCTGCATGGAGTGCAGCAAGCTCATCATCCAGGCAGGCATCAGGCGAGTGGTCTTCGGTGAATATTACCGGATGCACGACGGTGTGGATCTGCTGTGCCGCGCCGGCATCGAGGTCATCCACCTGTGGGACCACGACGGCGAGTGTGAGCCTATCGAGATCACCAGCGAGAACAGCGATAGCCACTATCAGGAAGTCGAGAATCATTTAGCTACCCTTAACCAATAACTCTTTTATCAGGCACATTTCAATCAGATATGAATCAGAAGTCCACACGTCAACCCATCTGGTTACCCCTCGCCATTGCCGTGGCGGTGGTGGTGGGCATCTTTATCGGCAGTCGTTTCACCGCCAATAAACCGGTGGCAGACAACGACCGCAAACTCAACGCCATCCTCAACCTTATCGCTCAGGACTATGTCGACACGACCAACCTCAAGGACTTGATCGAGCTGAGCATTCCCAAGATCTTGAGCAATCTGGATCCTCACACGAGCTACTTCAGCGCCGAGGAACTGAAAGCCGCCACCGACGACCTGAACGGCTCCTTCAGCGGCATCGGCATCTCGTTTGTGATGATGAACGATACCATCGGTGTGGTCGAGGTCATTCCTGGCGGCCCCAGCGAGAAAGTGGGCATCATGGCTGGTGACCGCATCGTCACCATCGACGACTCGACGGCAACTGGCGAGAAGATGACCAACGGAGCCGTGATGAAACGCCTGCGTGGTGCCAAGGGCAGCAAGGTGAAACTGGGCATACAGCGCCAGAACAGCTCCAAACTGCTCACCTTCACTGTGACACGTGGCGACATCCCCATCAACACGGTGGACTCCTATTACATGATAGACAAGGTGACCGGATACATCAAGATCAACCAGTTCGGCCGCCACACCTACGACGAATTCATCACCGCCATGGCCAGCCTAGATGAAGAGGGAGCCAAGCGGTACATGATCGACCTGCGCGGCAACGGCGGTGGCTTCATGGAGATGGCAGTGCTCATGGTTAATGAATTCCTGCCGGCCAATCAACCCATCGTCTTCACCAAGGGGCGCTACAAGCGCGACGACAGCGAGGTGTGGAGCGACGGCAACGGTTCATTCCAGGATGCCGAGGTCGCTGTACTCATCGACGAGTTCAGTGCCAGTGCGAGCGAAATCTTTGCCGGCGCGCTTCAAGACAATGACCGTGGCCTGATCGTGGGACGGCGCTCCTTCGGCAAGGGATTGGTTCAGAAGGAGTTTGTCCTGCCCGACAGCAGTGCCATCCGCCTGACGACAGCACGCTACTACACTCCTAGCGGCCGCTGCATCCAGAAGGACTACAAGGAGGGCATGCTCGACTATGAGAAGGAACTGTTTGACCGCTACATGAACGGCGAGCTCTACAGCCGCGACAGCATGAAGATCGACAAGAGCCAGGTGTTCTCCACCCTCAACGGACGCACCGTCTATGGCGGTGGCGGCATCGTGCCCGACGTCTTTGTGGCCAACGATACCAGCGGCATCACCAGCTACTATATCGAGGTCGCCAATGCCGGCCTGCTGCAACGCTATGCCTTCAATTACTGTAACACCAACCGCGCGTCGCTCAGCAAGATGAGCGACTACATGCAGTTCCTGCGCATGGCTCCAAGTGACGATGCCTTGATCAAGGACTTTGCCGACTATGCCGCCAAGGACGGTATAGCGCCGCGCTGGTACTATATCAATCAGTCTCATGATGTGATTGTCACCAACCTCAAGGCGTTGATCGCCCGTGACATCTTCGGCAACCAGGCATTCTATCCTATCCTGAACCGCAACGACAAGACGGTTCAAGCGGCCCTCAAGGCACTGAACAAGCACAAGGCGGCGTTTCCCATCACCGACTAAGGAACCCAACGACTGGCAACGATGAAGAAGAAACTGCCCATCTGGCTAACAATCGCTATCACACTGGTAGCGTTTGCGGCAGGTTTTCTCATTGACCGCCATTACCTGAATCCCTCGTCAAGGCGTGATGTCGCCGACCCCAAGGTGAAGGCCATTCTCGACCTTATCACAGAGGAGTATGTGGACACCGTGAACCTTGACGAACTCATGGAGAGGAGCATCCCGTTCATCCTGAGAGGACTCGACCCCCACACCAGTTACTTCGATGCCCAGAATACCAAGATAACCCGAAGTCAGCCCAATGGGGTCATTCCCGACATCGGCGTTGTACTCATCATCTTCAACGACACGATTCACGTTGAATGTATTGTTCCCGCCGGCCCAAGTGATATCGCCGGCATCCGACCCGGCGACTGTATCGTGAAGATAGACGGGCAGCCAACCGCCAATATCAAGAAGACATCTGGTGAAATCTACAAGCTCCTGAGTGGGCCCAATGGGAGCAAGGTCACATTGAGCGTGAAACGTCACGGCTATCCCAGGGTCCTTGACTTCACGGTGACGCGCAACAGGATTATAAAGAGAACGCTTGATTCCTACTATATGCTGGACAAGAGCACAGGATATGTCAAGGTCAACCAGTTTGAGCGCAGCACTTATAAAGAATTTGTGCAGGCCTTAACCCAACTGCAAGCCCAAGGAGCCAAGCGCTTCATGATTGACTTGAGAGGCAATGGTGGAGGCTACATGGAGATTGCTGTGCTCATGGCCAACGAGTTCTTGCCACCAGGCAGGCCCATTGTCTCCACACGCGGCAGGCGCAAGCAGTACAATCATCCATACAACAGTGACGGAAAAGGACAATTCCAGAATGTCGAACTGGCTGTCCTCATCGATGAGTACAGCGCCAGCGCCAGTGAGATTTTTGCGGGTGCCCTACAGGATAATGACCGTGCGCTCATCGTCGGACGGCGCTCATTTGGCAAGGGCTTGGTGCAGAACGACTTCACACTTCCCGACAGCAGTGTGATCCGCCTGGCTGTGGCACGATACTACACCCCAAGCGGACGCTGCATCCAGAAGAATTACAAGCATCTTGAGACCAGCTATTATGACGACGAACTGCTGGAACGCTTCAAGCACGGCGAACTCTACAACAAGGACAGCCTCAGGATTGACAAGAGCCAGGCATACACCACACAGCATGGCCGAACGGTCTATGGCGGTGGCGGCATCATCCCCGACATCTTTGTCGCTCGGGACACGACAGGAATCACCAATTACTATATTGACGTGGAGAATGCCGGTCTGTTGCAGCGCTTTGCCTTCGCCTATTGCGAGCGGAACCGCACGACCCTTGAGCAGATGAGCGACTACAAGCAATTCTTGCGCACGACCCCGATCGATAATGACATTATCAAAGAGTTTGCCGCATTTGCCGCCACCAACGGCATAACGCCACGATGGTACTACATCAACAAGTCACGCGACCTGATCTTGACCAAGATCAAGGCAATTATCGCCCATGACATCTTCGGTCCAGAAGGCTATTCGGCCATCGTGAACCGCAACGACAATACCGTCCAAGAGGCACTCAAGGCACTGAGCAAGCACAAGGCAGCCTTTCCCATCACCGACTGATCCCACAACGAACAAAATCGAATAAGACGAGGCAGAGGTTATCTGTCCCGTCTCATTCATTAACATTTAGAACTATCCCCTAAGGGAATCATTCCTTGAATTTACTTCTTCTTGCGAATGGTGACCGATCCGTTGCGGAAGTTGTACTTGTCACCTCGCGGAGTGAGGAAGTCGATGCGCTTGCGCAGGCGCTTGCTCATCTTGTCCTTCACCACCCACTCGCCGTTGATGGCGGGGTTGGTCTCACTCTCAACAATAATCACGTCGCCCAGTTTGAAGCCATGTTGGTTAAACATGTCGTGCGAGAGGGCGACCCATCGAATCTGATAGTTTTTCAACTTATCATAATTGATTCGGTCTCCACTTGCTGTTACCCAACCAGCACCACCCTGTCCAGGGTGATATTTGGTAGCGTGCAGTTGAAAATTCTGCCCCGTGGCAGACACAGCAATCACAACAGCAAGCGCTAAAAATAATCGTCTTAGCATAAGTTGTTAGTAATTGGTTTGCATTGCAAAAGTAGGAAAAACATTTGAAACCACCAAATTTCCAGCCCACAAAATGTCTATCTCATGCCTCCCAAAACACCGCTAAAGCCACTATTTACAGGCGATTGACGCACCCCAGACGCACAAGCTCCAGAATCCCCTCAACTTGGGAGAAATTGACGGTTACGGGTCATTTCATCTAATGATAATGACCACCCGATGGATGGTCATTATCATTAAAGAGAGATGTCATTTCAATGACTACTTGACTGCCACCTTATAGCTCTTGCCATTGAGCACAACCACATAGATGCCAGGCTCCAGATCTTGGCTATTCTTACCGATCTTGATGGCGAAGTTTCGCACTACGCCGTCCATAGTGACAATCTGTGCGATGCCATCCTGGCTGCTCTCGATGTACAAGGTGCGGTCCTCCATCCAGACGCGATTAGCTATTGCTGTCATGTCATTGATACCACTGGCATTGTTCACGCGGGCAACACAATCGTTAAGGTGCCATGCCTTGTTGTCGGCATCGGCAAGCACAACATGGGTCAACGCAATCTCGCTCTGGGGAGCAAGAGCGGCATCGGCCTTCACGGTAATGGTCATCACGGGTTGCATGCCGCCAGCAAACGGAGTCTTATTCATCGAGTAGTTCACGACACGGCTGGTATAGCCATCCAAGCTACCAGTTTTGACGGTATTGAGCCCCATTGCATCGACATCGACAAGGGTCAAGCCGTCTGGCAGAACGATGTCACACTGCATGGCGCTGTAGCGAGCCGCGTTATCGACGGTAACCTGCAGGGTGCGCACGTCACCTGGCTTCATAGTCACATCATCGATGTGCACCAGGTCATCGCTGTTCACCCTGAGCGAAATCATGTTAGAAGGACTGAGAATCATGTCAACCAGTGCATTGATATCGGCAATATTCACCTCACCATCACTGTTGACATCGGCACGATCTCTTGTCTGAACGTCAACACTACTACCCAGGATGATGTCGATGGCAGCGTTCACATCGGCAATATTCACCTCACCATCGCCATTCACGTCGCCAGCGATGCCGTTGCCAATGCGATAAACAAAGGTGGCCACCTCGCTGTCATACAGGTCGGGGGCAGTAGCCATCGCCTTGATGGTCACGGTGCTGTTGATGACGATGGGCGTGCCGTCATACACCTTGCGGGCGGGCGACGGGTCACACGGGCAAGAGCCATCCAGCGTGTAGTAGATGGTGGCACCCTCGGTAGCACAGCGCAGATAGACGGCAGTGCCCTCCTCCACCGTGCTGCCGCTGGCAATGGTCGCCGTTGGTGTGGCAACGGTCATCTGGCTTTCCATCATCACATTGACCAGCGTGTTGGCTGTCAGGTCATAGCCGTCGATGCCATAAACCAGCGAGGTCATGCCGGGCAGGTCACCGTGCACGGTGATGACGGCCTTGCCGTTATTGTTGATGGTATAGGTCTCGGCATCGGTCGTGGCAATCATCGGGGCGATGCTTCTCACGGTCAATGTCTTGCCCTTGGAGGCAGCAGCGGGCAGCACGGTAACGGTCAACTCGCGGCTGTCGCCGTAGATGACATTGACGGTCGAATCGGCCTCAATGGACTTGATTTCGAGTTCAATAGGCAGCACGGCCTCATAGTCCCCATTCATCATCAGGTCGGCATAACTCTTCACGTCCTGCTTGACGTGGAGGGTCACCTTGTCGGCATTGAAGGGTCTGTCGGCGTTGAAACGCACCCTTGAGGCGAAGGTTAAGCCCGTGCCTGGGGCACGGCGTATCGACGTGATGGCCAGCGGGTCATCGACCTCGGCATCGAGCAGCTCGATGGAGCCACTCACGGGAGTGCCATTGACCGAGACTGTGATGTTGTCGGTGGTCAACGTCTCGGGGAACATGAACTTGTCAAACTCCAGTTCCACAGCCTGGGGATAGGCGCGGGCCTTGATGACCTCGGGCTGGCGCATCTGCACCATGCCGATGTTCACATCCAGTTGGGGAGGAGGCACGGGCAGCCAATCACTGTAGGTGGTCTCATAACCCTCCTTTTCGTACTTCACTTGCCACATGCCGATGGGCACATCCCAGCGGTAGAAACCATTCTCATCCGTCAACAACGGATTCTCCTGACCATACTGCTCAGCATCCCACAGCACAACATTCTCCACTGGGTCACCATACATGTCCTCAACGGTTTCCTTGTAGTAACAAGTAGCCGTCACTCCCTGCAAACGATTTGAAGGCACGCCCTCATAGACAAAACCCGAGGGGTCGTGAACAGGAGTTGTAGGTGGTGTCTTTGGTTCAGAGGGTTCTGGTTGCGGCTTTATTTGACACTTCAGTGCTCCAATTTTATTATACAGAGTATTCATTTTGCTATTGAAGTGCCAATCTGTCGCCTTTTGAACACCCCAAGATGCAATGTATTTCAAAGCTATAATTCCAACCGCACCCAAAACAGTTTCCGATGCCGCTAATGCCGTTCCGTCAAAAGCTACATCAACAGCTATATTGGCTCCTGCATAATGACCTATATTTCTGACGATGCCAATTGCATATATCATTGTATAACAAGCATTTAGTATATCATCTTCACAAGGGAATATCGTCGATGCGGCTCCAACTACCGTAAAGATTTTTTCGGCTGCATCAGCAACAGCAAAGGCAACAGCTGCAACAGGAGCATATCTCACGAGGAATTTGCCCGATTTCAATAAGAATTTAGTTTGGGGTAGCTTCCCCTCCAGTCTCGCAGCTATCGATTTCCAGTAAAGGTGACGATAAATATTTTTCGATCTTGCGGCATGCGCTTTAGCCAAAGACCATTCTTTGTGTAATCTATTGTATTTATCCTGCAACGATTTTAATGGTGCAAACAGCTTTGTATCCTTGGCTTTATCAACAAAATCGAACAACAACTTTGACAATTCCTTAAATGTGCCTACCAGATTATTACAGTTGGCAAGCATTGCAGTATAATCGTCTTTGATTGAATTGACAGTCGCTCTGCCAAGCACTTCCAGTATTTGATCGGCAAGTTTCTTCTTTTCTTTTATTTTATTGAAAATGACTTTCAATTCCTCAATCAAATCCGATGATTCTTCTGATGAGGCAAGTTCAAAAATAGTCGAAGCAAACATTATTGATTTCCCGATATCGCTTAAAACGATTGTCTGGCAGATGTTTTCTTCAAAATTCACATAGGAAACTGTGTCACTTCCGAATTTTACATAGATTGAATCGCCATTATCGGTAAGAATGGCCTCATAACCATGCTCCAGAAGATAGGCAGGATACAATCCGTCGCAAGTGGTTGATGATAATGTAATGCCGTTTTGTTGGTCGACGAAATCAGAGTATTCTTGATAGATATATGTCTTTTTGATATATTCTATCTCTTGCTCAAGCTCTTGCAGGAGCGTTAGCATTCTGATGCTGTCTTCTTCTTCGGTAGCCTCAAGCTCTTCTTCTGATAAAATGTCATATTCCGAGGATGGCTGCAAGTCAATGCCTAGATTGTAGATATCGTTTATCTGACCAATCACGTCGTCAAAACTATCATATGCTGCCAACAATGCATCGGTATTATCACCTGCATCTTCTATTGCTGTCCAAGCGTTTGCCAGCATTTCATCGATATCATTCCGACCTTGAACGTATTGATCGTATTCACTTTTGGCCTCGCTAAGGACATCATTGAGATGTGTCGAAGAAAAAATTTGTTCAGTATTAGCTGAATAATCCACACTTACATTTACAGGCAGGTCATTGCTTGAAAAATATGCTGATGCCACCCATCGATTAGAATTCTCATCATAAACGGCCGGCAATCTGTGAGTGTTGTTGTGGTCAGTGAACACGTTCACAATCACATCCGACACAATAGCTGTATCGTTACTGGTGAAATTGGTAACAAAGGTAAAGTTTGTGTCAGTGTAGAATTGGTATGAATTTGGACTCACTTTTCCATTTAAGAAGTCGAATGTTACCGTAACATTCTCTCTCAGCCATCCATTATAGAATGACATCACAACATTATCAACCTCTATCGCATTCTTGTCGTAGAAGCAATCTGATATTTCGGTTTGCAGCACTATGCCTTGTGTAGTGGTAACAAGTGCATGAATGCGATGAGTTGATAAGTTATAAGGTTCATTAAGTTCGCATTTTGTTGACCATGTTCCGTTAGCCAAAGAAGTTGTATGACCAATCAACACATCATTATCAAAAATATCAATGCCACAGGTGCCAATTGCTGTGCCTGAAACTGTTATTTCTGTTTTAGCTACCGTTGATGGTACATTAATCGACAAACCTTTCGCCGTAAACGGGGACTGGCCAATGGGCTGGGTGATGGTCTTGCCGTTCAGTTTGAACTGGACGAATGCACTGGGTGAGAAATCGCCTGGCACTGTCGGGATGGCACAGAAGCACACGATATGTTCGGTGTTTACTATTGGAATAATAATCTGGTTGCCAATGATGGTGTAACCACCCATGTTGCTACCCACCATCACCGAGTTCTCATAGAAATGACACGATTCTGGCAGGTCAACAATGATCTGGACATCATTGATCTTGTCGCTGTACTGCTCTTTAAAGTCCACCTGTGCCCTAAAGGTCAAGTAGTTGCCCACGACGATGTCGGGCTTGTTGACCGAGAAGGATGTGCCCTCGCCCGTGTAGTAGAACTTGGTCTCGTCAAAGTAGGGCACCTCGTTGATCGTTACGGGACTGATCAAGCCATTAGTTACCGTGACCGAGTTCTCAGCATAGTCCACATCGCTTTGCAAGCCAGCGGCAGCATACTGATCCATATCATAGATGCCGTTAAAGAACTCGCACTTGCCCATCGTAATCAACTTGTAACTGCCATCGGCAAGGTCATCCATTGTCAGGGTGTCACCAGCATAGTTGTTTGACTTCACCATCTTGTTCTCCTCATCATAGAGTATGCCTACCACTTGAGGATTAATGTTCTTCTTGAACTTTGAAGATAACTTGCCTTTCTCAAGGATATTGAATGTCGCTGTCGCCTTTTGCCCGTCGATGGTGACGGTGGCCTTGACAGGATTGAAGGCACCGGTGCGGCTTGTAGCTGTGATTTCCAGCACGTCGCCATCGCTGACATCCTCCATCAGTACAATTTGTGGATATTGCGCGCTGATGTTGGATATGGAACGCCCGGTGGTCTTGTTATAGACCACGTAATCGACATTGTTGTAATCGCTGTACCAGGCTTGAGCCTCGGCGGGATTACTCTGGAGATGGGCCGGGGTAAAGGTCAGGTTCACATTGACAACGGCACCTGTAATGGGACTCAGTGCAACATCGGGCACAGTGATTGTGCTGCCACTGGCCAGATCGCAGTCAATGGTCTTGTTAATATAGCCAGGGGCTGCTACTGTCAGTGTTGTGGGTACCATTGACGCTTCCAGCGAATATCGGCCCTGGTTGTCAGTCCTCGCAGTGAGTGTTTTGGTGTTATTATCGCCAAATGATTGCACAGCCGAGATGGTTGCGCCATAGAGCGGCTGATTGTTGCTCTCGTCCTTCACTTTACCGCTCAGTCGTGTCTGGCTGATGGCCGTTAATTGACAAACGACATTGTTGCTGCTTGACTTGACCGTGTAAGTATTAGTAGCGGGCAAGGTATAAGCCGTTGCCAATTCTTGTGGAAGGGAAACTTCGTATTTCAATTTACGACCTGCGGGCAATTTCTTGATCTGATTGCCCTGGGTTAGCAATTCCCCATTCTCGTCCAGCCAAGAGATTTTGCATTGAGAGGTAACATCTTGGCCATCGGGTGTCTTAACCGTCAAAGTGACATCATGCGGCTTAAGCAGCGAGGAGAAAGAGACATTCACGCCAGTCCCTCCCACCTTGACATTCTCGATTTTGCCGAAGATATCACCATACTGATTAGTCAGAGTTACATTCCAAGTGGTGTTACAATGAACGCCAGTGAACATGTAACTTCTATTGTTGGTAACAACAAAGTGAACAGTCTTATTATCTTGAGAATTCTTAATTGCCAAATCCATATTGGCATATTCTGAACAGTCAGTTGCTTCTGGTAAACTGACAGTCAAATTGACACTATTAAAAGGAGGCACCTCTCCATCATAGTAGCCCATGGGTTCAGCGTAACCATTCTCGTCGCGGTTAGCAAACTCGAAGCTAGTCCAGCTCTGGTCATCGCTGTAGATGGTCATCAGGCCAGTAGCGTTGCCCCACTCAGGGAACTCGGCGGTGACATCACCTTCGGTGCCCAGCAGATAGAGGTAGTCGCCATCAACCATAAACAGAATCTCGGTGGTGCTCTCATCGATTGATGTTTCCAAGTAGTAAGCGGGATTTCCATCCTCGTCCTCACCATCCTGATAAACGTAACTGCTACCCCAAACGAGCTGGAAACCATACTCGTCTTGATCGAACCAGGCCAGGAACTGACCAGCGGGAACGGTGATGATACCAGTCTCTGCGTCATAGGTACCCTTTATCCAAGTGTTTAAGCCATCATACCACCAAGCGGGGTTCTGAATGTAAACATCATCATTTCTCATGTCTATGGCAACGCTAAACGTGCCTTGGGTAGCGCCATGGGTAATACCGTGAAAAAAGTCTCTATTAGCAATATAACCGCTATTGCGGTCATAGGTATATATCGTACACCCTTCTGGTATCCCAGTAATGACTTCGGGGGTAACGACGGGTTCACGCTCCGTGAGAACGGTGTTCCACTCCAGATAGCCGGTCCAGCTGTCATCATCTTCCCAGTAGGCGGTCAGGCCGATGCCGTGGTAGTCAGCTTCAACGCTGGAATCACCACCGGTTGAGCCCTCAGAGCCCTGCAGGGAGATGGTCTGGCCGTCGATCACGTATACAGCCTCCTCGGGATGCTCATCGCGAGTGAAGTAGAAGCTGCCAGCCTCGTCGATACCAGCCTCGCCCCAAGCGAGCAGAACGTTAGCCTGATACTGGTCGCTCCAGTAGATAGACTGACCCAGAGCAACGTGAATCTCGTTGCCCTCGATGGTACCCTCAACCCAGCTGTCGGTGCCAAAGTAGTTGGCAGCGCCGCAAAGGATGTTCTTCAAGTAAACCTTGCCGTTCTCGCCATAGACGATGTCCATGCGGTTGCCGTCCTGCTGAGCGCAGGTCAGGTAGCCGCTGCTGACATAGTTATACTGACCTGTGCGGTTATAGGTTTTGAGTTCTCCATTGGGTCTGTCGGTGATCACTCTTGAGGTAGGCTTTTTCTTGTTGCCTTTCAACTGGGATTTGGGTGTATTCACCTTATCATTAATCAACTTGTTGCTGGCTAATTGATGAGAAGACTTGAACGGCATCTGGGCCGCTGCTTCAGTAGTGCTTAACAACAAGATTAGAGAAAAGATTAAACACCCATAAAAAGTAATTAATTTTCTCATAAGTGCAATAATTTCGCATTGCCGTTTCCAAGTCCTCCTCATGGTGCGGCGGGGTTAAAAGACGACGAGTTAAATGTTAATGGGTCGGGGCAAAAAAATAGCGTGAGGACGATGTTCTGTTTATTTCCTCTGAGGCATCGCCAAACGCCTTTCCTCTAATAAACAGTCCCACCCCACGCCATGCTATCATGGCACCCCGTGCGGTGGGGTGGTAAAAATAGCACGCATGAGCGCTTGCTGACTGCTTTTCCCAGAGGAATTTTTGGCGATTTTCCAGAGGAGGGATAAAGCATGAAACGCTATCCTTTTGTTCCTGAATGTCTTGTGCAGGAGGGCTGTCATGTCCTCTTGCACGCTACAAAGGTATAACAATTTTTGAGAATTGGCAAGAGTGGGAGGGATTTTTTTAGGGCGATAGGGGCTCTAAGGGCGATAGGGGCGATAGGGGCGATAGGGGC
>JAFTEU010000075.1 GCA_017453505.1 Muribaculaceae bacterium | reverse complement strand
CAAAAAAACATGCGCCGTGGGTATTACAAAACGCTCCGGCAAAAACGCCACCATTGAAAACCAGACATTTACGAGAATTTACCTACCAAAAACCACCACAAAAAACGCCGAAAAAACTTTTCACCGTTGAAGTTGGGTTAATGTAGTGGGGCGTCAGAAGCGGTAACCCACGCCGACGCAGAAGAGTACCCAGTCGGCATTCTTGAGGTACTCATACTTCACCTCTCCGTTGAGCATCAGGTGATCGCCGATGAGGTAGTCGATACCGCCACCCACGTTGAAGCCGAACTTCATCTCGCTGTCACCGTCAACCTTGATGTGGACATCGCCCACGCTGGCATTGATGTCATCGACTTTCCAGAAAGCGGCACGGATGCCGGCAAGGGGGTAGAGACGTATCTTGTCACCCACCTCAAACAGGTAGTGCTGCTCGGCATTGAGGTCGAAGCAGGTCACACCGTTCTTCTTGAAGTAATAATTGGCCGAAACCGCTGAGCGCCAAGCGTGGCTATAGTTGCTCTGCAGTTTCAGACCCACACCGGGCATACTGCCCTCGGTACCAAATACAAACTGTCCGCCCAGGGACCACTCGCCCACGTCGGCACTTGCCATCATCGACGTGATGGCCATCAGCATAACAAATAAAACCTTTTTCATAATGATTGTGTTTTAGAGATAAATAAAATAGATTATAGCATAGAAATTGTATTCTCTAGAAGCGCCAGGATGCACCGATGCTGAACAGCCCTTGGGTGTCTTCTCCATTATAGTGACATCTTGACTTAAAGTCCAGCGTCAGGTGATCACCGATAAGGTATTCCACCCCCAAGCCGCAGAAGGCGGTCATGTGCTGATCTACATCCGTTTCAGGACCGGCCAGGGTCTCATAGGTGCTGTGATCGCTTTGCAACCCTAGCCCTGCCAGTGGAAAAAGTCTCACCTTCTCACCTAGATAAATGAGATAATCATGTTCCATGGCAAAGTCGGTGCTCCACACGCCATCCTTCTTGAAGTAATAGTCAGCCAGCAAGTTGATGCGCCAGTGATAGAAGAAATTATACTTCAGAGAAACACCCACTGCCATCGCCTTGCCATGGGTGCCATAGGTGGCCTGGGTCCCTAGCGCAAACTCGCCGATGTCCGCTCTGGCCACGAGAGTGCTCAAGAGCACAAGTAATGTGATGAATGTCTTTTTCATTATCTTATCTGTTTTTTATGATTGTTGGTGTTACTTCTTAAACACGACCTGCCGGGTGGTGAACTCATCGGCCGCGTCAAGGATCTGGAGCAGTTCCTGCCACTGCGAGGCGGGATAACCACCCTGGTTGTAACGCTTGGTCACTGTGAGGTGTACTTGCCCATCCAGGATGGTTGCACTTGATGTGAACTCTCCGGCACTGTTCGCCACATGTTGCTGCAGCCTCTCGAGGCTCTCAGGGGTCACCACACATCCGTTCGGTATCGTCACCGTGATGTCCCATGTGAGCAAGCCGGGGCTGCGACGATCCACATCGGCAGTGCGGTTGCGGTTTGTGCCCTCGACCTTGGCTTGTGAGCCAATGAGTTTGCCGATGCTCACGATCAGGTTGTTTCCTGCCTTCTTGACCCAGCCGTCCATCGTGTAACGGGTGCGGTAGGCAAAGGCGGGTTGCTGCGGGTCAATGCCCGCCGTCAATACTTCGGTCGATAGCATTTCCTCGGCTGCCTGGTCATGGTACAGCTCTACCTCGGTCTTGAAGTTTTCCTGTTGCTCATCGTTCTCCTTGGCAAACTGTTGCTTGGTGCCCTCGCGCTGGCGCTTGGAGACATTTTCGATATACTGCTTCTTGCGACCCAGGTACTTGTCGTAGGCTTCATATTCCTGTTCATCGGTCATGAGCATAGCTGCGTTTTCCTTCATCGTGCCAGTGCGGGACTCGATACGGTCGATGGTGAGTGTAGTGCCGTCGATGCTGGCGGTGAGGGTGACCTGGTCCAGGTTGTCGTCGGCCACCGACTGTGGCAATGTGACGATGTCATACTTGGTGTTATCACCGTTCAACTTGCTGATGACGGCGGCTGGCCGCCCCTGGAAACATGACGGCAGTTGACCCGCTGTCATCCCCTGGTAGGTGGGTGGGGCAAAGTAGGTGCCGTCCACACGGATGAGCCATGCGTCATTACCGATGTATATCAACTGGTCCAGCGGCTCATTCTCATCGTCGGTGGAGATGACGTACTGGTAAGGTATCTTGCAGAGTTTCAACATTTCGCCCATCATGGCGATGAAGTGACTGGGACTATAGGCATTATAGTCGTCATGCGCCCGATAGGAGTAGAGCAGGCCCGTGTAGATGAGCCGTGCGGCTTCCACCTTGTCTGTCATCTTCTTAGCATGGGCAATCTCGCCCTTCATCAGCTTCTTGTTCAGGGGCCAGTCATAGTACTCCTTGACACCCTTCTGGCTATTGGAGATATAGGTCATGTCGTCAATAAGAATGGTGCGGAAATCGGGATTGGCCTGTACATCACGGTTCTTGATGCTTTTCATCTTCTTGTTTGACACGCTCTTGTCGAACGCATAGAGCAGTGTCATAGGTGTCTGCTCGACAGGATTGTACCACAAGGTGGGCTCGGTGCGCTCCACACCCTGCACGTGGGCATCCAGCACGGTGTTGCCGTCGTCATCGGTGCTGATGGCAAAGTCGGGGGCACCGTTGAGGGTGCGGTACTGAACCGTGAATTTCTTGTCGATGATGCAATGCACCTTGTAATTGAGTAGCGGATATTCCTGCATGAACCAGAAAGTGAAATGAGGCACGTTGCGGTCTTGAACCATCAGTTCCTCGTAGGTGAAGATGTCCATCACATCGCCCACTTCTAGACTCGGAACCGCCAGTTTGTGACTCACCTCCTTGTCCTTCTTGCCCTCGCGGGAGGTCATGAAATCATCGGTATTGACATCCACGATGCGGCCATCGGGCTTAATCACCCGCACCCCCAGCACCTGCTGCACCTTCTCTTCCAGACCCTTGTTGTTGCGGCCGTTCTTGAAGGTCGTGAAGTCAAATTCCGAGAATTTCTTCAATGCGGCGGCATCATTGATCTTGATGAGCATGCGGTTGAGTTCATGGCGCTTGATCATCTTGGAATTGCCTATCGAGAACAGGCTTGACATCCTCAAGTAGGACTTGCGTGTGATCTCTACATCGGTGCTGGCGGCCAGAATAACCGCCGAATAGCGCTTGCTGTCGTTGTACTGTTCCGGACAACTGTAGTCCCTGAACAATACGTTATCATCGGCCCATACACTCTGCCGTAGCTCGGCGGCAAACTTGAGATAATCTTTCTCGTCATTGGCTCTTGCTGCCAGGGCTGTTAAGGCCAAGAGTACCAGTGCAATCATTACTAGATATTCCTTCTTGTGTCATTTTTAAAATTTCGTTTTCTTCAACAACGTCCCAAACCCCATCAGATGCAATAACAATAAATAAATCATGTTTTCCAATTTCAATAACATTTAAATGAGGCTTAGAAATAACCCCATATTTTTTTAATTCCCAATCACCAAAAGATCTACTT